>NZ_JBHVDD010000075.1:0-51608 GCF_042802995.1 Streptomyces sp. NPDC057438 | reverse complement strand
TCACCGGGGGCCACATCCGTGACACCCTCCCCCACCGACTCCACCACACCCGCCGCCTCATGACCGAGGAGGAAGGGAAAGTCGTCGCTGATGCCGCCCTCGCGGTAGTGCAGGTCGGTGTGGCACACGCCGCACGCCTGCACCTTCACCAGCGCCTCACCCGGCCCGGGGTCGGGCACGACGATCGTTTCCAGGCTGACAGGGGCACCTTTGCCCCGCGCGACGACAGCACGGACCTGGTGAGCCATGACCACTCCTCGGCTGGTTCGAGAGCTGAGTTCGATGTTTCTTATCGCGGTACTCATCGCGTGTAACGCAACACAGCATCGTGGAGTGCCGAGCCGGGGTCAAGGATCCGTCGGGCAGCCGATCGGACAGCACGACGCGCGGCCCGTCGTGGGCGGACCGGTGCCGGTCACCGCTCGTCACGGACGGGTCGAGCCGCCCGGCGGCTCGACCCGTGGGGGAAACCGGTGGTCTAGAAGTCCCGCGCCCGGTCGGGAAGGGCCTGCTCGGCCCAGATGGTCTTGCCGGTGCGGGTGTGGCGGCTTCCCCAGCGCTGGGTGAGCTGGGCGACGAGCAGCAGCCCTCGGCCGCCCTCGTCGAAGGCCCGCGCCCGGCGCATGTGGGGCGCGGTGCTGCTGGAGTCCGAGACCTCGCAGATGAGCGTGTTCTCCCGGATCAGCCGCAGCTGGATCGGGGACCCGCCGTACCGAATGGCGTTGGTGACCAGTTCGCTCACGATCAGCTCGGTGACGAAGGAGACCTCCTCCAGCCGCCAGGCGGTCAGCTGGTCGCAGGCCAGCTTGCGGGCCTGCCCCACGAACGCGGGGTCGGCGGGCACCTCCCAGGTGGCGACCCGGTCGGCGTCCAGCGCGCGGGTCCGGGCCAGGAGCAGGGCCACGTCGTCGGCGGGGCGGTCCGTCAGCAGGCTCCGCAGCACTCCGTCACAGGTCTCCTCCAGGGCTCGGTCCGTGCCGCACAGGGCGTGGCGCAGTCGCGCGAGTCCGTCGTCCAGGTCGCGGTCCGGTGACTGGACCAGGCCGTCGGTGTACAGGGCGAACACGCTGCCCTCGGGGACGTCGAACTCCGCCGTCTCGAAGGGCAGACCGCCCACGCCGAGCGGCGGCCCGATCGGCAGGTCGAGGAAGGTGGCCTCGCCGTCCGGGCCGATCAGCGCCGGTGGCGGGTGGCCGGCCCTGGCCATGGAGCAGCGGCGGGAGACGGGGTCGTAGACGGCGTAGAGACAGGTGGCCCCGATCTCTCCCGGACTGTGCGCGTCCTCGGCCTCGTCCGCCGTGCGCTCGGAGTCCAGGCGCAGGACGATGTCGTCGAGCTGAGTGAGCAGTTCGTCCGGCGCGAGGTCCACGTCGGCCAGGGTGCGCACGGCCGTGCGCAGCCGGCCCATGGTGGCGGACGCCTGCACACCGTGGCCGACGACGTCGCCCACGACGAGGCCCACCCTGGCACCGGACAGGGGGATGACGTCGAACCAGTCGCCGCCGATCCCGGCGCGGGTGCTGGCCGGCTGGTAGCGGGAGGCGACCTCGACGGCGGCCTGATGGGGCGCGCGGTGCGGAAGGAGACTGCGCTGCAGTTCGAGGGCAATGGCACGTTCGCGGGTGTAGCGGCGGGCGTTGTCGACACAGACCGCGGCGCGGGCCGCGAGCTCCTCGGCGAGCAGCAGGTCGTCCTCGCCGAAGGGCTCGGCCGTGCGGTGGCGGGAGAGGATCGACAGGCCGAGCGTGATGCCCCGGGCCCGCAGGGGCACGGCCATGATCGAGTGGATGCCGTGCGCCTCGATGCTGTGGGCGCGCTCCGCCGAGCCCGCCCACAGCCGGCCGGTGGCGTCGTCCACCTCGAACAGCACGGCCCGGCCGGTGGCCAGCGCTCGGTCCGGCGGGGACCCGGCGACGTAGCCGTGTCTGCTGCCGACCGGGATCACGGCCTCGGGGCAGCCCTCCAGGACGGACCGCTGAGCGGTCCGCCGGAAGACGAGGGGATCGGTGCCGGGCGAGACCGTGGCCTCCTCGCCCGCCCGGACGGAGTCCAGCAGGTCGACGATGACGAAGTCGGCCAGATGGTCCGTGCACACCTCCGCGAGCTCCTCGGCGGTGCGCGTGACGTCCAGGGTGGAGCCGATCCGGTCGCCGGACTCGTTGAGCATGCTCAGCCGTCGGCGGGCCAGGAACTGCTCCGTGCTGTCGATCGCGGCCAGGCACATGCCCCGTACGTCTCCGGAGCCGTCCCGCAACGGGCTGAGCGAGACCAGCCACGCGTGCTCACGGGTCTCACCCGGTGCGCGCAGCCAGGCCTCGAACGGCATCGGCTCACCCGTGCTCAGGACGTTGCGCACGGCCTCGTCGAGGCCCTCGAAGCCCGGGAGCCGTCGCCGTCCGTCGACCGACACGCCCACCCGTCGGCCGAGCAGGTCCCGCTGTGACCTGCCCATCACCTTCTCCATCGCGGAGTTCGCGGACACCGCGAGTCCGTCCTGGTCGAAGAGCGCGATGGGTACGGGGAGCTGGTCCAGGGCCCAGCGCCGCAGCCGCACGGCCGGCTCCGGCACCGTGGCCGTCACGAACCACTGGGCGTCCCCCGCAGCGTCGAGGAGCGGGTGGGCCTGCAGCTCCAGCTCCACCCCGTGGCCGTCCCGGTGCCGCGCGTGGACGGAGCCCCGCCAGTCCGCGGGCTCGGCGAGAGCGCCGCGGGCCGAGGCGGGGAGGCCGGCGGCCAGCAGGTCGGCCGCCCGGCTGCCGACCACTTCGCCGTGCTCGTATCCGAGGACCCTCCGGGCGCCCGCACTCCACGCGGTGACCAGCCCCCTGGCGTCGACCGCGGCCGAGGCGACACCGTGCTCGCCCATCGTTCCTTCTCTCCGTACGACCGGAGCCGTCGTCCATGGGCTCACAGATCGACGACAAGGCACTGCTTCCAGGGTTCATTGTGCGCCGTGCACCCCGTGCGTGGCGCGCGATCACCCGGATCTCCCAAGCCTCCACCCTGCCACGCCGCACCCCCGCGGGCGCCCGCTTTCGCGAGCGCCCGCGCACGGAGTCGCGGGGCCGCGTGACGTTCGTCCGTCGCCCGGTGGACGTAGCGTCCGTCCTGCGGGGACCGGGGCAGCCGTCCGCGCGTGGCGCCGGCAGAGGTCGTGGCTGCCGGTGCGGGCGGTCCGGCGTCCGGCCGGGCGACGGAGAGTGGGGAGACCATGGTGAAGTCCGGGAACCGGGCGGGAGCGCGCGGACGCCCTCGGGGGCTGTTCGTCGGGTTGTGCACGCTGGACGTCGTGCAACTCGTCGACCGTGTGCCGGGGGCGAACGAGAAGCTGACGGCGCATGAGCAGGTGGTGGCCGCGGGCGGGCCCGCGGCGAACGCGGCGGTCACGTTCGCCCACCTGGGCGGTGCCGCCACGCTGCTCACGGCGATCGGCCGCCATCCCCTGGGGGTCGCCGTCGCGGCGGACCTGGACCGGTTGGGCGTGACGGTGGTGGACCTGGCGGCCGGTTCGGCCGAGCCGCCGACGGTGTCGTCCGTGCTGGTGACCGCGGCCGGCGGTGACCGGGCCGTCGCCTCGACCAACGCGACGGGCCACCGGCTCACCCCGCCGGACGGTCTGGACGCCTTGGTCGCGGCCTGCGACATCGTGGAGTTCGACGGCCACCACATGGGCCTGGCCGTGATCACCGCCCGTGCGGCGCGAGCGGCCGGCCGTCGCACGGTGTTCGACGGCGGCAGCTGGAAGGAGGGTACGGAGAGGCTGCTGCCGTCGATCGACGTGGCGGTCGCCTCGGAGGACTTCCGCCCGCCCGGTACGCACGCCTCATGGACCGAGCCCGACGGCACCCTGCGTCGTCTGCGGGACCACGGGGTCCCGTGGGCCGCGGTCAGCAGGGGCGCGGGGCCGCTGGTCTGGGCGGGCCCCGACGACGGGGGCACGGTGGAGGTCCCCGCCGTACGGGTGGTGGACACCCTGGGCGCGGGGGACGTCCTGCACGGGGCGCTCACCCATGGGCTCGCGGGCCGGGACGTCCTGACGTCGGAGGGTTTCGCCGAGTCCCTGCGCGCGGCGGCCGCGGTGGCCTCGCGCGCGTGTGCCTCGTTCGGGACGCGGGCGTGGATGCGGGACGGGTGAGCCGCCCCGGGCCCCCGCCCCAGCGGAGGCTTCCCCGTCCGGCGGCGTTCTTCGGGGGTACCGCCATGCGTGTGGAATGCCGTCGGCGGCCACCGCCGTGCCGGCGGACCGTCTCATCGCAGTCCGCTCGGGCCCCGCTGTCCGTACGGGTCAGGAGACCACCGCGGGCGGCGCGGGGTGGACCGCGCCGGGGGTGAGGGCCCTTGCTCGGGCCGCCAGGCAGTCCTCCAGGAAGGCGAGGGCACGCAGATGGTAAGGGCGGGCGGCCCGGCCGAGGCTGATGTTGTGCCCGGCCGCCGGCTGGCGCTCGACGCTCACGTGCGGGGCGGCCGTGAAGTGGGCGGCCAGCTCACGGAGGGCCTCGTCGTCGTGGCGCCACCAGGCCTCGTGTTCGGCGAAGGTCAGCCGTACCGGCACGCGGACGCGGGGCGCGGTGGCACGGAAGAGTCGCGGCCAGCGGGCCAGTTCGGCCCGTTCCAGCGCGGGCACGGGTTCGACGATGGAGCCGCTCTCCCGGAAGGTGCCCGAGGGATACAGACCGAGCGGCCCCCAGCTCCTGCGCAGTCGGCCGGCGTCGTCGGCGGCGGTGGGCAGTTCGTGCGGCCCGACGGCGTAGCGATGGCCGCAGCCGGAGATGTCGATCCCGAGCAGGTGCGGCGGACCTGAGCCGGCGGCGGCGGTGAGGGCCACCTTGCCGCCGTAGGAGTGGGCGAGCAGGAACAGGCCCCCGCCCGTGGCGTGGCGGGAGGTGAAGTCACGCAGGGCGGCCCACAGCGACAGGGCCTGCTCCGCCAGCCCCTGCCCCCGAGGCAGCCGGGCGGCGGAGTGCCGGTAGCCCGGCCGGTCCACGGCGAGGACGGTGTGGCCGAGGCCTGCCCCCAGTGTCAGCAGGGACTGCTGGGGGTGGGCCCGGCAGTCGAAGTAGCCCGCGTTCATGCCCCCGCCGTGCACCGCGACCACGACGGCACGCGGGGGACCGTCCGCCGGCTCGGCGAGCAGGGCCGACAGCGGCACCCCCGCGGCGTCCAGGATGATCCGGCGCACCTCGGGCGACGCAGTGTGGACCGGTCGGGTCATGGTCGTCCTCCTCCGGGCGGTGCGCCCCAGGCTCTCGCGTCCGGTGGCGGCCCGCACCCGCAGCGCCACGGGCAGGCGCCCCGTCACCGGGCCGGGCCGGGGCCCCTTTCCCGCCCGACGTCCCCGTTCCCGGGGACCGCCTGCCACACGGGGTGGACCGGCTCCCTGCGCAGCGGGGCCTGCGCCGGACGGCGGTCCCGCCCCCCGACGCACCGGCCTTCCGGCGAGCCCGGCCCGCGTCCCTGACCGTCAGGCCGGGCCACGGCCCACGTCACCCGGCGATCCGGCGATCCGGCGATCCGGCGGGGCTCGGCCCACGTCACCCGGGGATCAGCCCCGGCCCGCCCCGCCGGTCAGTCACCCCCGCCGCGCCGCCCGCGGACGCCCCCGAACCGGCGGCGCGGCTCCGGGGCGCACACCAGCCAGACGGCGAGCAGGGCGGCGAGGGCGCCCGCCCACAGCACATGGGCGTCGTCCCAGCCCGGGGTGCCCGGCGGTACGAACAGCGCGAAACGGTCCGGGAGGAGTACGCCGGCCATGACGGGCAGGGCGAGCACGGCGCCCGACACGGCCGGGCCCGGCACACTCCGCACCGTGAACCGCACCGCCGCCGCGGCCAGGGCGAGCGCCAGCGCGCACAGCGCGCCGGCCTCGACCGTCACCGCCCCCCAGGGGAACGCGGCCCACGCCTCGGCGTCGGCACCCCTCCGCAGGACACCCAGCACGACCGCCCACCAGACCGCCACCGGCGGCAGGACCAGGGCCGCGCGCACCGCCTGCCGCAGCGGGCGCGGCACCGGAGGGACACCGGTGGTGTGCCGGGCCGGATCGTCCAGCACGAACGCCGTCCCCACCGCCCCGGACAACGCGGCCACCCGAGCCAGGTTGACCAGTACGTCCGCCGGGGTGTCCATCGAGAACAGCACCGGTACGGCGGCGACGGCCGGCCCCAGTGCCCAGCCGGCGGCGAACACGGTCCACGGCAGTGACCGTGCCGTGGGCCGCAGCAGGGCCGCCACCAGCGGCAGCCTTCGCGTCACGCGCACTGGTACTCCCGGTCGTCGGCGGTCTCGGGCGGAGCGGTGACGCCCAGCAGGGCGGCCGCGCGGTCGGTGGTCGTGCCCGACGCGGAGAGCTCCGCCCAGGACGCCTTCACCCTGCGGTCGACCTCCTGGGGCGGCTGGTCCAACAACGCCTGGAGCACGGCGAGTTCACGACCTCGCAGGACAAGGGCGTTCACCGGGGCCAGAATCACCCCGGGGCTGTCGGGTCCCTGGCCGATCCTCTCGAACATCGCCTCGCCGTCCCGGGTCCCGCGGACCGCCAGCCAGACCATCAGGACACCCCGCGCGTCGCAGTGCACCCCCTCGTACCGCTCGTGCCCCACGACCAGCCCCCGGGCGACGCTCGCGGCGAACTCCAGCTCCCGCTCGCCGCCCCAGGCCGTGGTCGCCGTGACCTCGCCGGGTGCGGCGGGTGTGGGCTCCGTGCCGCCCGACGGTCCGTCGAGCGCGGCGACCCGCTGCCGTACGGTCAGCGCGCGGGTCGCGTCCGGTGCGCCGGCCAGCGACCGGACCTGCTCCGTCACCCGGGCCCACTCGCCGGTCCAGGGGGTGAACTCGGGGAAGGCGCAGTACGTCGTCGCTCCGTGCCGCTCGCAGTCCTGTACGGCCGCCGGGTCGCGGGTCGCCGTCTCCCGCGCCTCGCGCACCGTGTCCGTCGGTGCCGTGCCCTGGAGGACCACGGCGGTCACGACCGCGCCGAGCGCCGCCAGCGCGGTGGCCCGTACGGCCCGTGTCCGGCCGCCGCTCGTCAGCACCGCGCCGGCCGCCACGAGCACCGCGAGTGCCAGCAGGTACAGCGCGTGCCAGGCGGCGGGCCGGCCCACCAGGTCGGACGGCAGGGGCCGGGCGCCCTCGTCGAAGCGCACGAGGGCCAGCCCGCGCAGCCAGGCCGCGCTGTGCGCTTCGGCGACGAAGACGAAGGTGACGGCCACGACGGCGACCACCGCCAGGGGTGCCACGAACGCCGACCGGGCGACCCGGCCGAGCAGGACGCCGAGCGCCGCCGACAGGAGGACCAGCAGCGGGCCGGTCACCAGCTCGGACACCGAGCCGTGGCCGACGGCCCCGGGCCTCAGTGCCGCGGCTGTGAACTGCCCGGCCACGATCAGGGCCGCCACCAGGACCATCGGCAGCGCCGACAGCAGATGGGCGACCGTGCGCCGCGAGGGCTGCAGCACCAGCACCCCGAAGTACGCCTCCGTGCCCCGCCGGTGCGAGCGCAGCACCGCCAGGTTCACGGCCACCAGCACCGCGAGCCCCAGCAGCAGCTGTCCGAGCTGGGTCTCGCGGTCGACGTCCTGGAGCACCGGATAGGCGTCCTGCGGCGCGTCGCCCGACCGCAGGAGGAGGGTCACGTACGTCACGAGGGCGATCAGCACCAGGGGGTGCAGCAGCAGGCGCCGCGCCTCCGTCCGGGCCAGCGCGAGCACCGCCTGCGCCTCGCCGCGGACCCGTCGCTGTGCCGGCTCCGACGCGGCCACCGGCCTCCCCGTCATCGTGGTCACGCGGCCACCTCCGCGACCGGATCGCCGCCGAGCGACAGGAGGTACCCGTCCTCCAGCGTCGGTTCGACCAGCCGGGCGCCCGCGGGCGGGTCCCCGACGTTGCGGAACTCGCCCGACCCGGTGCGCCACCCGGCCCGGGCGCCGGGCTGCCGCTCCCGGCTGTTCCACACCCGGCCGTCCGCCACCGCCGTCAGCTCCGCGGGGGTGCCGTCGAACCGGATGCGGCCCTTGTCCATCACCACCACCCGGTGGCACAGCATCGCCACGTCCTCGGTCTGGTGGGTGGACAGCAGCACCGTCCGGCCCTCGCCGGCCCCCGCGATCAACTCCCGGAAGCGCATGCGCTGTTCGGGGTCGAGGCCGACCGTCGGCTCGTCCAGGACCAGGAAGCCCGGATCGCCGACGAGGGCCGCCGCGAGCGCCACGCGCTGGCGCATACCGCCGGAGAGCCGCCGTATCCGCTTGCCCCGTACCTCCGCGAGGCCGACCGCGTCGAGGACCCGGCGGGTCTCGGCGTGCCGGGCCCGCCGGTCGGTCAGCTCCTTGAGGATCGCCACGTAGTCGATGAACTCGAAGGCGGTGAAGTCCGGGTGGAATCCGGGGTTCTGCGGCAGATAGCCGAGGACCCGTCGTACGTCCTGCCGTCCGTGGACCGTGCTCGGGTCGTGACCGAGGACGGTGAAGGCGCCGTTGTCCGGGGGTGTGGCCGTCGCCAGGACGCGCAGCAGGGTGGTCTTGCCCGCGCCGTTGGGGCCGAGCAGGCCCGTGACGCCCTCGGAGAGCCGCAGCGTCACGTCGTCCACCGCCGGGGTACCGCGAAAGCTCAGGGTCAGCCCGGCGGCCGAGACCGTGGGTCGTGTCATGACAGCCTCCTGGCTGCGAATCGAAGGTACCGGTGGGAAGGGCCGAGGGCGCGGCCGGTGTCGAAGCGGTCCCGCGCCGCGACCAGCACCACCGTCGCCACCGTCGCGACCGCCGCGGCCGCGCCCTGTCCCTCGGCGGTGAAGGGGAGCGGTGTGCCGGACGCCAGCAGACGGCTCAGCGCGACCAGTGCGGTCCACCCGGCCCCGACCAGCGCCGGCGCGATCACGGGGCCGAGCCGGGCCGTCAGCGCGACGCCCGTCGTGGTCAGGGCGAGGGCCGGCAGCAGCCAGCCGAGCGCCGCCAGGCCGAGCGAGGGCAGCGCGAGGCTCGCCAGTCCGCTCAGCAGGGTCGTCGTCGACAGCACCGCGACCGTGCGCACCATCAGCAGACGGAACGTGTGCATCGGCGCGACCACGGCGATCTCGTACGTCGGGTCGAGCGCCGGTCCGAACGACAGCGCCACCCCCGCCAGCGGCAGCAGCGGGGCCGTGGCCAGGAGCATCAGCGGCGAGGCGACCAGTGCCACGCCGGCCGCGAGCAGCAGGGTGAGGGCCACGGCGCCGAGCCAGGAGCGGCGCAGCACGGGGGTCGCCGCGAGCAGCCGCGCGGTGTGGTCGGTGACGCCCAGCCGGAGCAGCAGTGACTCGGCGAGGCCCGGCCGCGGGGCGTCCAGTTCGTCCTCCAGCCGGGCCCAGCCCGCGCTGATCTCGGCGGGCGGGACATGGGCCGCGAGCGCGGCCCGGCAGTCGGCGCAGGCCGCGAGGTGCGTCTCGACGGACCACAGCCGGGGGGCCGTCAGCGTTCCCCTGGCGTAATCCCGCAGGTCCCCGTCGTCGGCGTGCCAGCTCATGTCAGGGCCTCCCGCAGTTGCTTCCGGGCGCGCATGGCCCGGGTCTTGACCGTGCCCGGGGGAATGCCGAGCAGGACCGCCGCCTCACGGGTCGTCAGGCCGTCGATGACCGTGGCCTGCAGTACGGCCCGCAGCTCCGGCGAGAGGGCGGCCAGCGAGCCCGCCAGATCGCCGTGCCGCACCCGGGCCAGTACCTGTTCCTCGGCCGACACCTCCTCGCGCTGCCGCAGCCGGGCGAGCGCCTGCCGCAGTCGGCCGCGGGCGCCGTCGCCCCGCAGCGCGTCCACCAGACGGCGCGATCCGATCCGCCACAACCAGCCCGCCACGTCGCCCTCGCGCCGGTAGCGGGCAGCTCCCCGCCACACGTCGAGGAACGTCTCCTGGACGACGTCGTCGACGAGCACCGGGTCGGCGCACCGTCCGCGCAGCCGCAGCACGAGCCACGGCGCGTACCTCCGGTACAGCTCCTCGAACGCCCGCCGGTCCCCGTCGGCGACCGCCCGCATCAGCTCGGCGTCGCCCGGACTCCCCCGCTTCATCTCGCTCACACCCCCTCATCGGACGAGACCCCCCACGCGGTTCACACCGCGGGAGGGAAGTCCGGGACGCACGGGGCGGGCGGCGCCGTCAGTCCCTGGCGGCGAGTGCCCTGAGCGCGATGTTGAGTTCGAGGACGTTCACCCGGGGCTCACCGATGAAGCCGAGGGTACGGCCGACGGTGTGCTCGTCGACGAGCCTGCGCACCCGGCCCACGGACAGTCCGTTCCGTGCCGCCACCCGGTGCACCTGGAGGTCGGCGTACTGCGGGGAGATGTCGGGGTCCAGTCCGGAGCCGGAGGAGGTGACCGCGTCGGCGGGGACCTGGGCGGGCTTGACGCGGTACCCGGCGGTGGAGTTGTCCTCGACGACTTTCGCCTTGGCCTCCTCGACCCACCTGACCAGCTCGGGACTGTCGGCGGAACGGTTGGTGGCGCCGGACAGGATCAGCTTGTACCGCGTGTTGACGGTGTTCTCTCCCAGGCCGCGGGCCGGCCGGGGCTGGAAGTAGTCGAGTCCGTAGTCCTGTTGGCCGATCAGCGCGGACCCGACCCCCCTGCCGTCCGCCCGGATCTGCGAACCGTCGGCCTTGTCCGGGAAGAACGCCTGGGCGATGCCCGTCACGGCCAGCGGATAGACGACACCCGTCAGCAGGGTCAGGACGAGCAGGGCCCGCAGGGCCGCGCCCAGCAGCCGGCCGGTGTTCACGAAGGAGTTGTTCATGGTGTTCAACCGATCCCGGGGATCAGGGAGATGAGCAGGTCGATGAGTTTGATGCCGACGAAGGGGGCGATCAGACCGCCGAGTCCGTAGACGGCGAGGTTGCGGCGCAGCAGCCGGTCGGCGCTCATCGGCCGGTACCGCACTCCGCGCAGCGCGAGCGGTACCAGGGCGATGATGATCAGCGCGTTGAAGACGACCGCCGAGAGGATCGCGGAGTCCGGCGAGGACAGCCGCATGATGTTGAGCCGGTCGAGGCCGGGGTACACGGCCGCGAACAGCGCCGGGATGATCGCGAAGTACTTCGCGACGTCGTTGGCGATGGAGAACGTGGTGAGCGCGCCCCGGGTGATGAGGAGCTGCTTGCCGATCTCGACGATCTCGATGAGTTTGGTCGGGTCGGAGTCGAGGTCGACCATGTTGCCGGCCTCCTTGGCGGCGGAGGTCCCGGTGTTCATCGCCACCCCGACGTCCGCCTGGGCCAGCGCGGGCGCGTCGTTGGTGCCGTCGCCGGTCATCGCAACGAGCTTGCCCCCGGCCTGCTCCCGTTCGATGAGGGCCATCTTGTCCTCGGGGGTGGCCTCGGCGAGGAAGTCGTCGACGCCCGCCTCGTCAGCGATCGCCTTCGCGGTCAGCGGGTTGTCGCCCGTGATCATGACGGTTCTGATGCCCATGCGGCGCAGCTCGTCGAACCGCTCCCGCATGCCCTCCTTGACGACGTCCTTGAGGTGGATGACGCCGAGGACGCGGGCGCCGTCGGTGTCCTCCGCGGCCACGAGCAGCGGAGTGCCTCCGGCCTTCGAGATCCGGTCGGCGACCGCGGGCGCGTCCTCGGCGACCGTGCCGCCGTGCTCCTCGACCCACCGGACGACCGAACCGGCCGCGCCCTTGCGGATCCTGAGCCCGTCCACGTCGACTCCGGACATCCGGGTCCGCGCGGTGAACTCGATCCAGTCGGCACCGACGAGTTCATCCTGCCGACGCTCGCGCAGCCCGTACTTCTCCTTCGCCAGTACGACGACGGAGCGGCCCTCGGGTGTCTCGTCCGCCAGCGACGACAGCTGAGCCGCGTGGGCGAGTTCGGCCTGCGTCACCCCGCTCACCGGTACGAACTCGGCCGCCCGACGGTTGCCGAGGGTGATGGTGCCGGTCTTGTCGAGCAGAAGCGTCGACACGTCACCGGCGGCCTCGACCGCGCGGCCGGACATCGCGAGGACGTTGCGCTGGACCAGCCGGTCCATGCCCGCGATGCCGATGGCGGACAGGAGCGCGCCGATGGTGGTCGGGATGAGGCAGACCAGCAGCGCCACCAGGACGACCATCGTGAGGTGGGTGCCCGCGTAGTCGGCGAACGGGGGCAGGGTCGCCACCGCGAGCAGGAACACGACGGTCAGCGAGGCCAGCAGGATGTTCAGGGCGATCTCGTTGGGTGTCTTCTGCCGGGCCGCACCCTCGACCAGGTTGATCATCCGGTCGATGAAGGTCTCGCCCGGCCTGGTGGTGATCCGGATGACGATCCGGTCCGAGAGCACCTTCGTGCCACCGGTCACCGCGCTGCGGTCACCGCCGGACTCCCGGATGACCGGGGCCGACTCACCGGTGATCGCCGACTCGTCGACGGAGGCCACGCCCTCCACGACGTCACCGTCGCCCGGGATGATGTCGCCGGCCTCGCAGACGACCAGGTCGCCGACCTTCAACTCGGTGCCGGGCACCCGCTCCTCCGACGAGCGCACCAACCTGCGCGCCACCGTGCCGGTCCTGGCCCTGCGGAGCGTGTCGGCCTGCGCCTTGCCGCGCCCCTCGGCGACCGCCTCCGCGAGGTTGGCGAACACGACGGTCAGCCACAGCCAGGCACTGATGGTCCAGCCGAACCAGTCCCCCGGGTCCCGGAAGGAGAACACCGTGGTCAGCACGGATCCGATCCACACCACGAACATCACGGGCGACGTGACCATCACGCGCGGGTCGAGCTTGCGGACGGCGTCCGGCAGTGCCTTCAGCAGCTGCCCGGGGGCGAAGAGGCCGGCACCGACGCGGCTCTCGGGGGCCCTGTGCCCGGCGGGCGCGTTCTGGTGCGGCGCGAGGGTGGGAGTGGACATCTCGTCGCTTTCCGTGCGGGTGGTCATGACGCCAGCCCCTCGGCCAGCGGGCCCAGCGCGAGTGCCGGGAAGTACGTCAGACCGGTGATGATGAGGATCGCGCCCACCAGCAACCCGGTGAACAGCGGCTTCTCGGTGCGCAGTGTGCCCGCGGTGACCGGCACCGGTGTCTGCTCGCCGAGTGATCCGGCCAGCGCGAGGACGAACACCATCGGCAGCAGACGGCCCAGCAGCATCGCCACACCGAGCATGGTGTTGAACCAGTCGGTGTTCGCGTTCAGGCCGGCGAACGCCGAGCCGTTGTTGTTGGCGGCGGAGGTGAACGCGTAGAGAACCTCGGAGAACCCGTGCGCACCGGAGTTGAGCATCGAGTGCGGCGGGGTGGGCAGCGCCATGGAGATCGCGGCGAGGACGAGCACCAGCGCCGGCGTGATGAGGAGGTAGCAGGCGGCGAGCTTGATCTCACGGGTGCCGATCTTCTTGCCCAGGTACTCGGGGGTTCGGCCCACCATCAGTCCGGCGATGAACACGGAGATCACCGCCATGATCAGCATGCCGTAGAGGCCGGAGCCGGTGCCGCCGGGCGCGATCTCGCCCAGCATCATGCCCAGCATGGTGACAGCGCCGCCGAGGCCGGTGAAGGAGGAGTGGAAGGAGTCCACCGCCCCGGTCGATGTCAGGGTCGTGGACACCGCGAAGATCGACGAGGAACCGACCCCGAACCGGACCTCCTTGCCCTCCATCGCCCCGCCCGCGATCTGCAACGCCGGTCCGTGGTGGGCGAATTCGGCCCACATCATCAGGGCGACGAAGCCGACCCAGATGGTGGCCATGGTCGCCAGGATCGCGTACCCCTGTCTCACCGAGCCGACCATCACACCGAAGGTCCGGGTCAGCGCGAACGGAATCACGAGCATCAGGAAGATCTCGAAGAGGTTGGTGAACGGCGTCGGATTCTCGAACGGATGGGCGGAGTTGGCGTTGAAGTAGCCACCGCCGTTGGTGCCCAGCTCCTTGATCGCCTCCTGCGAGGCGACCGCGCCCCCGTTCCACTGCTGCGAACCGCCCATGAACTGTCCGACCTCGTGGATGCCGGAGAAGTTCTGGATCGCCCCGCACGCGACGAGCACGATCGCCGCGACCAGCGCACCCGGCACCAGGATCCTCAGCGTGCCGCGCACCAGGTCGGCCCAGAAGTTGCCGAGTTCACCGGTACGCGAGCGGGCGAATCCTCGTACGAGCGCCACCGCCACGGCGATGCCGACGGCCGCCGACACGAAGTTCTGCACGGCGAGACCGGCTGTCTGCACGAGCGGCCCCATGGTCTGCTCGCCGTAGTAAGACTGCCAGTTGGTGTTGGTCACGAAGGACACCGCCGTGCCGAACGACTGTGCCGGGTCGACCGAGTCGAAGCCGAGCGAGCCGGGCAGCACGCCCTGCAGCCGCTGGAGGAGGTAGAGGAAGAGGACGCCGACCGCGGAGAAGGCGAGGACACCGCGCAGATACGCGGGCCAGCGCATCTCGGTGTCGGGGTCGGCGCCGACGCACCGGTAGACCCACGTCTCGACCCTCCCGTGCCGGTCGGAGGAGTAGACCCGGGCCATGTAGGTGCCGAGGGGGACGTAGGCGAGCGCGAGCGCCGCCATGAGGGCCAGCAACTGGAGGATGCCGGCGAGTACAGGACCCATGAGGCTCTCAGAACCTCTCCGGGAAGAGCAGGGCGAGGACGAGATAGCCCAGCAGGGAGACGGCCACGACGAGGCCGACGACGTTCTCGACGGTCACAGCCGGGTCACCCCCTTGGCGATGAGAGCCACCAGCGCGAACACCGCGACCGTGACGACGACGAAGGCCATGTCGGCCATCGCGAACTCCTAGAACGGGAAGGGATGCGAAAGAGAACCGGACACGTCGAGGGAACCTCCCCGACGGCCGGAATCGGCTGTCCTTGACACATCCCTGACGGCGATGCCGCCGGCTTTGACGGACCTCTGACGCACCCCCCGCGCGCTCCTCCCGGACGCCTGCGCGCCCCCTGACGCCTCGCGCGCCCCTCCCGCTCGCCGCACGCGCATGCCCCGAACACCGCCGCGCACCTCGCGCGCAATGCCCCACGCGCCACCGTGCGTGCCCGCTCGGCGCGCCGCCGCAGGCGGGGCACCGGCCGACGAAGACCTTAACGAGGTCTTGACGCCCGGGCCCGTTCCCCATGGCCTGGGGCATCACCCGTTGCCTACGCTGATGCGGCGAGAGCGTCCCGCGGGCCGACCACGCGCCGGACCGCATTCATCTGACCGCATTCGTTGACGCAGAGCGCGCCCCGCCTCGTAGTTGAGTCGTTTCAAAAGCAGAACGTTCCACAAGACCCTCAGTGAGGAACTGACATGAGCCCCTCTCCCAGGGCCACCGTGGCCCGGCGGGTCATCCCGTCTGTAGGTCCGCGCCGTTCCAGACGAAACGGGCGCTGGTGACCGCGTCGTCGTGCGCGTCCGTGAGGAGTTGGTGGACGGCGATGCCGGGCAGCTCGCCGTAGGTGCACCACTCGTGGTCGGAGGTGACCATCAGGTCCAGGTCGAGTGCGGTGAGCAGGGCGAAGACCTGTCCGCGGTTGACGGTGTCGACGCCGACGAAGACCTCGTCCAGCAGGATCGGCCGGGGCGCCAGGGGTACCGCCTCGTAGTGCGCGGCGACGGCGGCGAACAGCGGCAGGTGCAGGGCGATGGCCTTCTCGCCGCCGGAGAGCGCGCCGTGCAGCTTCTTCGTCAGCGGCTGCCAGCCGGCGCCGCCGGCCCGGTCGAGCCGCACGGTGAAGCGGTGCCAGGCGGTGTAGTCGAGCACCTCGGCGAGCTGCTCCTCCCAGGTCGCGGCCGTGTCGCTGCCCTCGGCCTCCCCGATACGGGCGCGGAGGAAGGCGTGCAGGGCCTCCCGGTCGGACTCGGTGACCCGGCCGGGGTCCTTCAGCAGCAGCTGCCGGGCTGTGCGGGTGCTGTCCGGGAGGTCCGGCCGGACGTCCCAGACGAGCTGTACGGCCACGTCGGACGCGGTACGGACCCGCTCCAGGTGCCCGTTCATGCGGTCGACGAGTTCGCCGGCCCGGCGGATGCGGACCGCGAGGTGACGGCCGATGTCGCCGGTGAGGATCTGGTCGAACAGGCGCCGCTCGCCGCCGGTGATGTCCTCACGGCTGGTGTCGCGCTGCCGGGCGAGCGTGCCGAGCAGGCCCGTCGCCCCCATCCGTACGCCGTCCAGGTCGGCGGTGAAGATCTGGACGTCGTCGTCGGGTTCCAGGTCCAGGTCGGCCCGGGCACCCAGGCACCGGCGCGCCTCGTGGACCGCCTCCGAGAGGCGGGTCGCCGCGTCACCCAGGTCGCGCGGAGTGTGCGGGATCGCGGGCCACTTCGCCACGACGGCACGGGCCGCCTCCAGGATGCCCCTGGTGCCGTCCCCGGCCTCCGGTTCGCGTGCGATACCGGCTTCCGGTGCGGGGGCGAGGTCGGGATCCGATTCGGGGGCGAAACCGGGATCCCGTTCCGGTGTGAAACCGGCGTCCTCGGCCAGCCCGGCCAGGCACAGGTGCCGGAGCCGATGCGCCGCGCGGTCCCGGAGCAGGACGGCCTGCTCGCGTCGTGCGGCGTCCCGTCCGCCGACGGCCCGCAGCCCGCCGACACGGCCCTCCAGCCGGAGCAGGAGATCTGTCGCCCGGGCGGCCGCCTCCCGGCAGCGGCGCAGTTCCTCGCGCGCCTCGGCGACCCGTGCGACGACCTGCCGGTGGTCCGCGGCGGCCGTGCCCTCCACCGCCTCCACGCGGGCCCGCAGCCCCGCCGCCTCCGCCTCGGCGGCCGTCGCGTCCTCGGCCTGCTCGTCGGCTGCCCGCCGCGAGCGGTCCGCCCGCTCGGCCGACCGCCGGGCCGTGCCGGCCGCGGCGTCCGCGGTGAGGCGGGCGTCCACCCAGCCGTCGGCGGTGTCCAGGAACTCGTCGAGATCGGCGGCGAGCGCCCGCAGCCGGCCGCGATCGGTGGGCAGCGCGTGTTCCGCGGCCCGGCGGGTGAGCGTGCGCAGGGCGGCGGCCACCTCGTCCTCGCAGCGCGCCAGCCGCCCGGCGGCATCGCGTACGGCGTCGTCGCGGGCCGCCACCGCCTCCTCGGCCCGGTCCCGGTCGCGGCGCCGCGCGTCGAGTTCCCCGTGGTCGGGGCGGGCGGCGCGGTCGGCGTCCAGCCGGGCCCGGCGGGCGGCGAGGTCGCGCGAACGGTCGTCGAGCGCGGCGAGGGAGGCGTTCGTCCGGGCGATGCCGTCGCTGAGCTCGGCGATCGCGCGCTGCCGGGCCCGCTGCCGGGCGGCGGCACCGATGTAGGCCGGTTCCGGCTTGCTCCAGGAGCCGGTGGCCAGAGCGAGACGCCAGGCACCCTGGGCGGACACGGCCGCGGCGTGGCCGTCGGGCAGGCCGGCTCCGAACGCGACACCGGCGAGGATCCTGGTCACGGTGTCGACGGGGACCGGGATGCCGTCCTCTGGCCTCAGCACCGCCAGCAGGCTGGGCCCCGGGGCGGCGACGGCCAGGGCGGAATCGGCGCGGCTGTCATGACCCGGCAGCGTGATCCCTCCGTAGGGGCCCACCCAGGCGTCCAGGAGGCCCGACGCCTCCAGCGCGGCCTCCACCGCGGCCTGGACGGGCGTCGGGACGCCGTCGCGGAAGGCGATGAGCCGCCACAGGGGTGCACCGGCGGTCGCCGTGCGGACGGTCGTGCGGGTGGACGGGGCCGGGGGCGGCAGATCGGCGCCGCCGCTGAGCCGCTGCACCTCCTCCACGAGCCTGCCCCGCTCGTCCCACAGGCCAGGACGGGCGGCCCGTGCGGCAGCCTCCGCCGTCGCGATCTCCCGTTCCGGCGGGCGCACGGCCGCTTCGACCAGGGCCGTCACCTCGGACTCGCTCGCCGCTCTCGCCGCGAGTTCCCCGGGGTCGGCGATCCGCAGTTCCGTACAGCTCCCGGCCCAGGCGAGCAGCCGTTCTCCCTGTGCGGCCAGGGCGTCGTCCCAGGCTCCGGCGGCCTCGTCCCGCCGGGTGACCGCCTCCGCGAGCCGGGCCCGGGCTCCGTCCAGCAGATCCTCCGCGGCGCCCCGGTCGCGTACCGCGCGATCGTGTTCGTCCATCGCCGCGGTGACGACGGCGAGCTGCTGCCGTCGGCCGGTGACGGCGCCCCGCAACAGCCGGCGGGCCTGCCGGACCGTGCTCTCGCCCGCCGGGAGGCCGACGCCGGAGCTCTCCGGCGCCTTTCCGTCGTCCGCGGCCCGCCGAGGGGCGCCGGCGGCGAGGAGGGAGTCCGCCTCGTGGAACACGGACTCCAGGCCGGCCGCCCGGGCCGATCCGCGAGCCGCCTCGGCGGCTTCGCGCGCGTGTCCGTCGAGGGTGCGGGCCCGGCCCGCCGCCTCGTCGGCGTGCCGGCGGTCCTGCTCGGCCCCCGCACGAGCGGTCCGGGCGAGAGCGCGCTGCCGCGCGGCGGCCGCCGCCGTGTCCTCGGTGCGGCGGCGGAGCCGGTCCAGCTCCTCGCCCCGCTGGTAGGCCTCGCTCTCCCGCAGGCCCTCGACGGTCTCCTCCAGGGCGCGTGCGCGCAGCTCCTGCTCCTCGCGCAGGGCCCGGGCCGACTCGCGTTGCGCGAGGGCCTGTTCGACCTCGCCCGCGCTCTGCCGGGCGGCGCGGGTGAGGTCGTCCAGCTCGGTGGTGGCCGAGATCAGCGCGGCCGCACCGGCACGCAGGACCCGTCGCGCGTAGGCCCGCTGCCGTGTGGCGACGGTCTCGGCGGCCGCCACCTCGGCGTCGAGCCGTCGGAGGTGTTCGCGCTGACGGTCCAGCTGTTCGAAGCCCTCGGCGAGTTCGGCGATCTCGCCCTCGCCCAGCGGCGGCAGGGCTCGGGACAGCAGGGCGGAGAGCAGCGACGGGTCGAGGCGTTCGGACAGCTTGGGCTGGCGCAGCTGGAGCAGGGCGGACAGCAGCGACTCGTAGCGCTGCTCCCCCATCCCGGGGAACAGCGCACGGCGTACGGCGGTGCGGTGGTCGGTGGCCGAGGCATGGACGTCGCCCCGGTCTCCCAGGGCTTCGCGGAGGGCGGCGCGGGTCAGCGGCTGTCCCGCCTCGTTGACGAGGAGCACGCCGTCGGGGTGGGCGATCCGGGCGCCGGTGGTGAAGTAGTCGGCGTGCACGTCGGTGGTGTGCACGCTCGCCTGCAGACGGGCCCCGCAGCCGAAGAATCGCTCGGTGCCGTCGTCGTCGACGCGGCGGAACTCCATCCAGACGTACCCGACGCGGGTCTTGCCGGTGGCGCCCTCGCCGAGCAGGTTCCAGTGCATGGTGCGCTCCGCACCGCCGAACGTGGAGAGGCGGTTGGGGCGGAGGCTGGCGTCGAAGAGGAAGGGCAGCAGCAGTTCGAGGGCCTTGGACTTGCCCGAGCCGTTCTGGCCGCGCAGCAGCAGGCGGCCCTGGTGGAAGGTGAACGTCTCGTCGTAGTAGCGCCAGACGTTGAGGATGCCCGCGCGGTGCGGCTGCCAGCGGCTGCCGGGTGTCCGCGCCGCTCGCGCCGGTGTGCGCGCGGGCTCGGTGGCCTCGGGCCGCCGAAGCAGGGGAAGCTCTGTCAGGCTCACTGCTCGTCTTCCTCGGTTGCTTTCTCTGACTTCTCTGTTTCCGGTGCGCCTGGTGCGCCTGGTGCGCCCGGTGCCGAATGCGTCGTCCCCGTCAGGCGGTAGCGGTGTGCGGCCGGGCGCGCGTGGACGCGGGTGCCGGCCCGGTGGGCCAGACCCATGTCGCACAGCACGCCCACGGCCTCGTCGGACAGGCGGACCCCGCCGTCCTCGGACCGGTAGGCCCTGGCCCAGCGGGGGAAGCGGCGCAGCAGGTCGGCGCCGGCCTCGGCGAGCTGCTCGGGCAGGAGCCCGGCGGGCGCGGCGCACAGGGGTTCCAGGAGGAGCAGCGCGGCGACCCGGGCGGTGGAGGTGTCGTCGGGGAAGCGGACGTCGGTGGCCAGCGCGTCCGGGTCGACGAGCAGGAAGCCCTCGGCGCGGTCCTCCAGGAGGAAGCCGGCCTGTTCGGCCGAGCGGCGCAGGGTCTGACGCCCGGCCAGGGAGGTGACGTAGGCCAGTTCGTCGTCGGTGAGGTCCGACCGGTACAGGACCGGGTCGTCGAAGAGACGGCGCAGCACCGAGTGCCGCAGCCGCAGAGTGCGCCGGGCGTCCGTGCCGGCCGGCTCCGCGTGCTCGTCGTCGGCCGTGCCGTCGCCGGTGACCGGGTCGCCGTGGTGGCCTTCGCGCACCAGCCCCGTGAGGAGTTCACCGAACCGGGCGGGCATCTCGTCAGGGGGGACGGCGAGGCGGGAGGCGCCGACGGGCGCCGCGGGCAGGCGCAGCAGCAGCGTGGTGTCCACGCGGTAGAGGACCTTGGCCTCCGGGGACGCGACGTACGCCTCGGTCGTCCCGTCCGTCGCGCGCAGCACGTCGTACGACTCCAGCAGCCTCAGCACGTCCACGAGCGCCGTCCGCTCCGCGCGGTGGGCCGGGTCGAACGCGGGCAGGGCCGGGTCGGCGGCCGTGGCCCGGACGACACGGTCGGCGAGCATGCCGAGGGTCGTCGTCGGCGTCGACAGCAGCTCGGCCGCGGTCACGCACAGCAGCACATAGCGCCGGCGGTCGAACGGGGCCCGGCCCGCACGCGCCGTGCGCGCCGGGCGGGAGCCGTCCGGGTCGGCGCGGACCTTGGCGAGGCGGGCGTATCCGCGGCGCGGTTCCACCACCAGGCTCCAGCCGCAGGTGTGGTCGAACCAGCGGGTCAGCGGCTCGCGGCGGCGACGTACCAGGTCGAAGCCGGCCGGGTCGGAGGTCTCGGTGAGCAGGGGGCGGGCGAGCAGGAGGCGGACGGCGCGGGAGACCTCCTCCCGTTCGGCGGCGGCCAGTTGGTTGGCGAGGGTGCTCATCCGGCCGTCCCCCGGGGGGCGGACGAGGGGCCGGCGGGCGAGGCGGCCACCGACGCCCTGGGGGACGGTGGCAGGGGGTCGGGGGCCGGCGGCGGTCCGGGGTGGGTGCCTCGCGGCGGCGGTGCGGTCCGCCCGGGCCGTACCGAGGGCGGGGCCCAGGGCTGTCGGGCAGGTGCCGGTTGTGCCGGCCGCGGGGCCGGTGGTGTGGCGGCCGCGGCGGCCTCCGTGATGTGGACGACGTAGTCCGGTCCGGCGAGCGTGCCCTTCGCCGTGCGCAGCAGGGCGGTGCCGCCGTCGGGGTGCGGGGCCAGGGCGATCTCCACCCGGCCGTCGCCCGTGGTGGCGCGCCGCAGTCCGGCCGTGTCCGGGCGGGCGGACAGGGCGCGGCCGAGCAGGTCCAGCAGGTGGTCGAAGACCGCGGGTTCCAGCTCGCCGAAGGCGGACAGCCGCACCGGACCGCGGGTCTCCAACGTGCGCCGGGCGAGGGCGAGTTCGGCCCGTTCCTCGCGGGCCCGTTCGGCACGCCGCGCCCTGACCGCCGCGACGTCGCGCACCCTGGCCGTCCGGGTGAAGCGCTCCGTGCGCCCGCTGGTCCGCAGGAGCGCCGACACCTCCACGGGCGGGGTCTCGGCCCAGGACCGGGACGAGGGGATCAGTTCCGGGTCGGGGTGGGCGAGGTGCGCGTGGCGTGCCGGGCCGAGCCCGAAGGCCGCCGACCACAGCCGGTGCAGGTCCTCCTCCGCCGGGGCGGCGGCGAACCAGCGCGCCAGTTCCCGGAAGTCCTGCGCGGCGCCAAAGGAGGGGCGGCGCGACTCGTTGATCCGCTCCAGGGCCCCCAGCAGCGAGACGATGGCCCGGCGGGCGATGTCGTGCAGCTGCTCGATCCGGGGCCGTGCCCCGTCCTGCGGCCAGAACCACGACCGCAGCCCCGCCCACCGGGCGCGGCGGCTCTCCAGCCAGCCGGCCGCGGGGTCCTGACCGGCCATCGGCGGCAGGTCGGCCCCGCGCAGCGCCCGCTCGCGCAGGCCGGCGCTTCCCCGTTCCTCGACCCGGGCCACGGCGGCGGCGACCTTCTGTCCGCGCCGGTCGAGGTCGACCAGGAACTCCTGGAGGTAGGCGACGGTGGCGGCCTTGACCTCGCGGAACACCTCCGGGTCGGCACGCTCCGCGCGCAACAGCCGCTGCAGTTCGCCGTTGAACGCCCTGGTGTTGTCCACCAGGGCCTCCTGGTGCCCCTCCAGCTCGCGCAGCGCGGTGAAGATCCGGCGGTCGGCCGAGGCGGGTTCGCCGGACAGGTGGCACAGTTCGTCCAGCCGGTCGGCGATCGCCTCCAGCACGGCCGTCTGCAACGCCCCCGTGGAGGAGAGGACCTCCAGCGCGTGCCGGACTCCGGCGAGGGCGGCCTCGCCCCGGCGGGTCAGCGAGTACCGCGGGGTGCGCCGCTCGTGCTGCTCGGCCGTGCGGGGGTGTTCCGCGTGGTCGTGCACGACGTCCAGCAGCTCCCACCGCACGAGTCTGACCAATGTCTCGTGCAGTTCCTCGTCCTCGACGGTCGCCGCCCGGCCCGTCCCGCGCAGCCACTCACGGACCGCGTCCGGCCCGAGCGCCGTCTCCAACTGCTCGCCGGCCGCGCCGAAGGCGTCCAGGACCGCCCCGTCCAGATCGGAGCGCTCCCCCGTCGTGAACCGGAACATCTCGGGTGGAACCCTGCGCACGCCCGTCGTCCTTCCCCACCGCCTCGCCGGCATCCGGATCCCCACCGTAGAGGGCGGCACGGTCAATCAGAAACGAGCGTCCGGCAGCGGTTTCATCCGGCGGGCTGCGGCCGGTCCCGGTGCGCGGACCGGGGGCGCGGGAGGCCGGGGCCGTCCCCGCGCTGTACGTCGCCGCCGACGCCACCCTCGACTGACTCCAGCACCGACAACGGCGCGACCTGGAAGGTCGTCAACGTCGTCCGGTCGCGCCCGGTGGCTGGCAGGGCGGCAGCGCGGGCGCGGTCGGGCAGAGCATCGCCAGGCGAACACGTACAAGCAGGTGGCCCTGTGGGAGCGGTACCTGATGGTGCGCAAGAACAAGCTCGTCTGTTTCTACTCCGACGAGAACGACTATGTCGGCTTCGACCCGGCCACCGGAAAGGCACGTCGGTGGCACGTCACCACCAAGTCCGACGGCGGTGTGACCCTGCTCAACAAGTCGGGCGGCCGGGCGGCGTCCGTCTGGACGGGCAACGCGACGGCCGGACAGCGGATCGGCCAGTGGGTCGACGACAGCGCCACGGGCACGTGGAACGTCATCCAGTCCGCGAACGGTCACGTCAAGCTGCAGTCGGCCAAGAACAAGAGCCTGTGCTGACCGGCGCGTCCCCCGACGCACCCCTCACCCTGCAGAACGCGACCACGGACGGCTCCCAGGGCGCTCGTTCCCTAGCGGGATCACGGGGCGACCCGAGGGCGCGCGCTCCGTACGACGGAGCCCGCGCCCTCCGGCACGTGCGCCCCGGGGGCGGGCGGCGTCCCGCTCTACCCGGCGGCCGCCCACGTCTGGAGCACGGTGAAGTCGGCGGGGGTCATCCCCACCTCGGACGCGACGCGGTGCAGGAGGGCCCGTCCCGGATGGTGGCGTGCCACCCAGGCGCGGTCGAGGCCGGTGATCTCGTCGTCGACCCAGATGAACGGGCGCCCGGCCGCCTCCCGGACGAGGGCGCGGGTCTTCCAGTGCAGCAGATCGGCGTTGTCCTCCTCCGGGCACTCCGGCAGGTCCACGACGGGGAGCGCCGGCAGTCCGAGCAGCGGGGCTATCACCTCGTTGGCGTCGTCCATCCACGCGGTGGCCCACATCAGCTCGCAGGGCAGCCGCAGCAGGCGGGGGCCGTGGGTGAGGTCGATCCTCGCCAGCTGGGGATTGGACGTGTGCTGCCAGGCGACCCACTCCTCGGGCGCCGAGGGGAGCCGCCCGCCGCCGTAGGGCAGGAGTGTTCCGTCGACGTCCAGGAAGAGCAGCGGGCGTCCCCCGCCGCCGGTCATGTCTCCCACCGCAGCAGGTCCCCCGGCTGGCATTCGAGCACCTCGCAGAGCGCGGCGAGGGTGGTGAAGCGGACCGCCTTGGCCCGGCCGTTCTTGAGCACCGCCAGATTGGCGGGGGTGATCCCCACGCGTTCCGAGAGCTCGCCCACGGACATCTTCCGTTTCGCCAGCATCACGTCGATGTCGACGGCGATCGGCATCAGATCACCTCGGCCAGCTCGGCCCGCAGATGCGTGGCCTCGATGTCGCGGGTGACGGCCTTGGCGAGCAGCATGCGCAGGACGAGGACGATGAGCGCCATCCCCAGCACCGCGAGGGACACGCCGCCCAGCAGGAGCACGACGCCCGGGGCCACGGCCTCGCCGGGCGCGAGGACCACGCCGAGCGCGAACACCAGGACCGCCGCCGCCACCATCGCGCCGATCACCCCGTGCACGTACCGGAAGGCGGCGTGGGAGAAGACCGTGTCCCGCCGGACCATCGTCACCAGCCGCCACACGCAGACCAGCACGACCTGGACCGTCACCACCCCCAGGACCACGATCACGAGGACCGGCGTGCGCACGTGCGCCACTTCCGCGTCGAGCCCGTCCAGATCCGCGGCCAGCAGAGGCACCATCACCCCCTGCACCAACAGCGAACCGACGAACAGCCCCACGATCACGGCACGCAACGCCAGCACCGTCAGCTTCCCCATGACACCCTCCCACGACCGAGCAACGATAGGAATCTATCGAAAATCGATACCTCTGGCAAGCGGTCGGCCTCTGCTGACACCCATCGGAGGGGGCTCGGTGACGGACGGGACCAGCGGGTACGACGCCACGCACATCGAGGTGCTGGAGGGACGGGAGGCCATCCGGAAGCGGCCCGGTATGTACGTCGGCTCGACCGGCGAACGGGACCTGCACCAGACGGTGTTCGACGCCGTCGACCGGGCCGTGGCCGAGGTGCTGGCCGGCCGCGCCCGGCCCGTCGGACTCGCCCTCACGCGGGACGGTGGCGACGGGTGGCCGATGACGGGCCGGGCCTCCCGGTCGCGGCGGGCCACGCCGGCGGCCCCTGTCTCGAAGACCTGTTCACGGGGACGGCCCCGGGAGGCGGACGGACCATCGCCACACCGTCCTCCTGAGCCTCTTCGGCATCGGCCCGTGCGTCACGCGATCGTCGACCGGATCGTCCACGGCCCGCGTGAGCATGTGATCGAAGACCCCGCCCGAACGGGCGGTGCCATGATCGAGGATGAGCCAGAGCGCGGACGACGGACATACGGATGCCGGACACACGGACGACGGATATCTCCTCGACACTTCGCCAGCAGCTCGGCGGCCGTCCGGACGCCCAGCTCCTGGAGGTCGGCGTCGATGTCGGCCTGGTCGGGCGCGGTCGCCGAGTGCCGGGGCTGACCGACGTACGGGCCGGCGCCTACTTCCCCGTCTCCGGCCCGGCCTGCTCGGCGCTGGAGGCGGCCACCGTGCGGCAGGTCCGCGACCGGCTGGTGGCCGGGGGCCACGCGACACCCGCAGAGATCGACACTCACCTCGCCCACGTCGCGGCGGGCGATCTGGAGCTCGCGACCTCCCCGATGGTCTCGGCCTGGGGACGCAGGCCGGTGCCGTCTGGGTACCGGCACACCGACGACTGAGTACGGGCACTCAGGATCGGTGCGGCAGGCGCGACCGAGGATGGGGTCCTGCCTCGTCAAGCCCGGGAGACCTCATGTTCAGCCGCCTCGCCGATGTCCTCGTCCCCGCCGTCGGACGCCTCACGGTGACCGTCGACGCCGGTACCGCGGTGGCGCCGGGCAGCATCGTCGTCGCCAACCACACCTCGCTCGCCGATCCCGCCGTCGTGCTCGCCGCGCTGCACCGTCTCGGCGTCCAGCCGGTCGCCCTGGGCGCCGCGGGCCTGTGGCGCATCCCCCTGCTCGGCCGCGCGCTCTCCCGCGAGGGGTACGTGCCCGTGTACCGGGGCGACCCGCGCGCCGCCGACGCGCTCGACCTCGCCGCCGCCGCGCTGGAGAGCGGGCGGACGGTCCTCATCTACGCCGAGGGCGGGATCCCCTCGCGCCCGGACTCCGCCGAGGCCGCGCCCCGGACCTTCCGCAGCGGCCTGGCCCGCCTCGCCGCACGGACCGGTGCGCCCGTCGTCCCGGTCGGCCAGGCCGGCGCCCGCCGGATCACGTCCGGAAGCACGGCCAAGCAGCTCGCGGGACTGGTCACCGCCCCGCTGCGCCGCCCGGACCTGCACGTCCACGTCGGCACACCGCTCACCCTCACCGGCGGCCACACCGCGGACACCCGGCAGGCGCATGCCGCGGTGACGGCCGCCTGGCGCACGGCGGCCGCCCACCTCGGCGAACCGGCCGCGCTCGCCGCCTGACGGACGCGCCGGGCCTCACGCCCCCCGGTCCGGCCGACCGAGCGCGGCCGTACCCCCCTCCACCCACACCCGCAGACGAGAGGGGCGTACGGCGTCCATGTGCACGGTGTTGACGGCCCGGGCGGTACGGCGGGCCCCGGCCTCCGGCTCCGCGGTGTTGGTGTTGACGTCGAAGCGGGGGAAGTTGCTGGAGGAGACGTCGAGCCGGATGCGGTGGCCGGCGCCGAAGCGGTTCGCCGTGTCGGGGGCGGTGACCTCGACCTCGTAGACCTCCCCCGGGACGAGTGACTCCGGCTCCTCGTAGGAGCGGTGGAAGCGGCAGCGGACGATGCCGTCGGTGAGGTTCATCGCGAAGCCGTGCGGATAGTCGGCGTTGGGCGGGTGGACGTCGATCAGCTTGACGGTGAAGTCGGTGTCGGGGGCGGTCGTGGAGATGTACAGCCTCGCCGACACCGGTCCGGCGAGCACCACGTCCCGCTCCAGCGGCGGGGTGCTCAGGCTGATCACGTCGGGGCGGGAGTCCAGTGGCAGGTACGGCGCACGGGCCCCGTAGACCCGGGCGTCCGGGGCGTTCTGGTCGTAGGCGCCGCCCGTCATCACCGGCTCGCCCGAGGTGACCTGTCCGCCCAGCGTGGGCACCGGGTCGCGTGGGTCGAAGTCATAGCTCACCGACGCGGCCGCGGTGGCGGGCGGGCTCGTGGTGAGGACGCCCTCCGCCGTCAGGTAGAGCGCGACGGGGGCCGTCGACGCCGGCGGCCAGCGGGTGTCGGTGCGCCACGTGCCGCCGTGCCGCATCCGTCCCGCCGCGTCCCGCAGCCCGTCCCCGCCGCCCATCAGGAAGTACCGGACGACGGGCAGGTCATCGTCGCCGTCGGCGGTCGCCCCCCGTCCCAGCGCCCGGTCGAACCAGCGGCGGCGGAACTCCAGGTACGACGGGGCCAGGTTGCCGTCGAGGGTCGCCCGCGGGCCGAAGTCCACGTCTCCCGCGTACGTCTCGCAACGGTGCCCGTGCGTCCAGGGGCCCATGACCAGGTGGGCGGGAGCCCTCTTCAGTCTCCGCAGGGCGGTGAAGTTCTCGATAGTGGAACGGACGTAGGGGTCGTACCAGCTGCCCATGTGCAGGCTCGGCGCGTCCGGGAACCGCTCGTAGAAGCCCCGCCCGTAGAGCGCCGGGTTGCGGTAGTAGTCGCCGAAGGCGTCCTGGCGCCACTGCTCCAGGAGGTAGTCCTCGTAGGCCGACAGATGCCGCAACGGGGTGCAGCCCGGCCGCCACGGCATCGCTCCGAACCAGCCCGGCACGTCCACCTTCTGCAGGTGCTCGGACAGCACCGGATCCGCCGCCGCCTCCGGGCTCCGCAGGGCCTGCCGCAGTGCCCACGTGACCTGCTTCAGCTCGAAGGCCCCGCCCATCCGCATCCCCGCGTCGTAGGCGCACGAGAGGCCGCCCGAGTCCTGGAACATGGCGTCCGGGCCGGCCGTGCCCTCGGCCGCCGCGGCCGCCTGGACGTGGGCGGAGTAGGACACCCCCGTCATCACCACCCGGCCGTCGCACCACGGCTGGTCCCTGAGCCAGGCGATCGTGTCCACCCCGTCCGGGCCCTCGCCCAGGTACTTCACGAACGTGCCGCCGGAGTCGCCCCGGCCCCGGCAGTCCTGTCGTACGACGTGGTAGCGGGCCTCGGTGAAATGCCGGGCGATCTCCTCGGGCCGCGGCACGGGCGCACCGGCCCGGTCCTGGTCCGAGCCGCGCGGTGTGCGCCGGCCGTACGGGGTGCGTTCGAGGAGGACGGGGAGAGCCGGGAGCGCCGTCGTCTCCGGCTCGGCGGAGGCGGAGTACAGGTCGGCGACGAGCCGGACGCCGTCCCGCATGGGGATGCGCAGAACGCGGCGCCACAGGGCGCCGCCGCGCAGGCGTTCGGGGCGGGGGGTGAGGGAGGTGTCATACCGGGTCACGACCGTGACGCTAGGCAGGGGCCCGGACCATGGCGATCACTTGACCCCATCCGGTCAAGTGTTCCGCCGGACGGTGACGCGACCGGCCACGGGACCTACTGTGCAGCGCAACCGGGCAGCGCCCCGCGTGCCCTCCACGGCGGGTCCTGCGCGGCTCCGGACCCCCCTCGCACCCTCGCGGCGCCGCCGCGCCGTGCCCTCGTTCCCGCCCACACCCTTCCCTCCGTTCCCGTCCCGTCCGCACAGGAGGCCGCCATGAGAACACCCGACAGCCGCGCCGAGGAGGTGCGGGACACCGAGACCGGCGTGGGGAGCCGTGGCTCCCGGCTCCTGGACCTGGTCGAGCGCGCGGGCAACGCCCTGCCGCACCCGTTCTGGCTGTTCTGGATCCTGGGCGCGCTCGTCGCCTTCGCCAGCTGGGCACTCGACGCCTCCGGCCTGCGGGTCGAGGACCCCGCGTCGGGTGACCCGGTCGGCGTGCGCAGCGCCCTGTCGGCGGACGCCGTCCGGGACCTGGTCGCCGGGGCGCAGGACTCCTTCGTCACCTTCGGCCCGCTCGGCACGGTGCTGATGGTGATGCTGGGGGTCGCGGTGGCCGAGCGGTCGGGGCTGTTCGAGGCGCTGGCCCGCCGTCTGCTGTCGGGGCTCTCCCCGCGGTCGGTGGTCCTCGGTGTCGCCCTGGGCGGCGTGCTCGGCAAGTTCCTGTCGGACTCGGCGTACGTGGTCCTCATCCCGCTCGGCGCGGTGGCCTTCCGGGCGGTGGGCCGCTCGCCCATGCTCGGCATGATCGTCGCGTTCGTCTCCATCAACGCCGCCGGTGACGCCAATCCGCTGATCGCGCCCGGCGACGCGCTGTACGCGGCCGTGGCCACCGAGGCCGCACGGCTCGTCGACAAGGACGTGGTGGTCCGCGCGACGGACAACATGTACTTCACCACCGTCTCCGCGTTCGTGCTGGCCGGCACCATCGCCCTGGTCGTGGACAGGTTCCTCGCCCGGCGCGAGCACCATCTGACGCCCGACGCGGACCTGGAGGCCGTCGCGGCCCGGCAGGTGGTCGCCGCCCACGTCGACGACACCACCGAACTGCGCGCCCTGCGGGCGACCGGGCTGGCCGTGCTCGGCTACGCCACGCTGCTCGTGCTCGCGATGCTGCCCGCCTCGTCACCGCTGCGAGGCGAGGGGGGCGCGATCGTGGAGTCCACGTTCATGAACGCCATCGCCGTCTTCCTCACCGTGTTCTTCCTGCTCGTCGGCGCCGTGTACGGACGGCTCACCGGGCAGATCCGGGGCAGCCGCGCGATACCGGAGTTCATGGCGGAGGGTGTGCGCTCCATCGCGCCGCTGCTGGTGCTGTTCTTCGCCGTGTCCCAGTTCCTCGCCCTGTTCCGGTGGACGAACATCGCCACGGTCGTCGCGGTCGAGGGCGCCGACTTCCTCAGGGGGCTGGGCGCGCCCACCCTGCTGCTGTTCGCCCTGCTGATCGTCACGGTCGCGTCGATGAACCTGGTCATCACCTCCGGCTCCGCCCTGTGGACCCTGGTCGCCCCCGCCCTGGTGCCGATGCTGATGCTGCTGGGCACCAGCCCGGCCACCACCATGGCGCTCTACCGCATCGCCGACTCCTGCACGAACTCGATCACGCCCATGAGCACGTCGTTCATGCTCTGCGTCGGCTATCTGCAGACCCTGCGCCGCAAGGCCGGCATCGGCACCCTGGTCTCCTTCACCCTGCCGATCGCCATGGTCATGCTGGTGGTGTGGACGCTGCTGTTCTTCGCCTGGTACGCGCTGGGGGTGCCGCTCGGTCCGGGCGCCCCGGTGCGGTGACGCCCGCCGTACGCTGACAGCGTGAGCATCGTCCTCGACCTCGGAGGGCTCGGCCCCGCGGACCTCGCGGTCGGGCCTTCCGCTCTGTCGGAACTGATGGCGAGCCTGCACGTCCTCGCCGAACCGGAGCACCACCCCGAGGCCGCCGCCTGGACGGCCCGCGCCGCCGCGGCCGAGCCCGGCCTGTACGACGAGCTGTCCGTCTTCGCGCCCCTGTGGGCCCGCTACCGCTGCCGCCTGTTCTTTCCCCGCACACTGCCGCCGACGGCGGATCTGGAGCAGGAACTGGCGGCGGTCGCGGAGCTGCCGGCGGAGGACGTCCTGCGGCTGGTGGCACCGGGCGTCCTCGGCACCAACGCGCAGCCCGTACCGACGGCCCGCGGACTGCGCCCCGGCACTCCGGAGGCGGAGGACTACGTACGCCGCTGCCGGCGCCGCTCACACGCCCGCGGGGAGTTGGCGCGTCAGCTGGTGGAGGCGCCGCTGGAACTGCGGGACCGGCTGCTGACGGTGGTACGGGCGGCCGACACCGCGTTCTTCGCCGAGGACTGGCGCACGCTGCGGCCGGCCCTGGAGGAGCACGCCCGGACCGTCCGGCGCCGGCTGGCGGCGCGTTCGCCCGCCGAGGTGCTCACCGAGCTGCTGCCGACGGCGGCGCGGGTCGGGCCCGGGGAGCGGGTCCGGCTGGACAAGCTCCAGATCGACGAGGTGAAGGTGGCCCCGCGCGCCCTCGTCCTGGTGCCGTCCGCCCGGGTGTGGCCGCATCTGACGATCAAGAACGAGCGCGGGTCGTGCGTGGTGGTGCAGTACGCGGCGCGCGGCACCACACCGTCCGGGGAACTGACCTTGCGGGACCTCCACGACCGGCTGATGGCACTGAACTCGCCGGCCCGCATGGAGCTGTGCCGCCATCTGCTGGGCGAGCCCATCACCACCTCGGAACTCGCCGCCCGACTCGGCTCCACCGAACCCCAGGTCTCCCGCGCCCTGCGCACCCTGCGCGACGCGGGCCTGGTGCGCTCCACCCGGGACGGCAAGCTGGTACGCCACCGGCTCGCCACGGATGTCGTCCAACGCCTCGGCCACGACGTCCTGGCGACCGTGGCACGGTGAGACGTTCTCCCGCGCGCCCCGGCGTCCGGGTCCTATTTCGGTGGCCGTGCGCTCGGGCCCGTTGTTAGGGTCGGCCCATGAGTTACGTCTTCTACATCTGACCGGGCCACCGCGCTCCGCCCCCTCGCCCGTGTGACCGCACGGGCCTGCAGGGCCGGGAGCCGCGCATACGCCCGCGACCCCGCTCCGCCTAGCGCCGGGCCGGGTCGTTCGTCAGAGACGGTGCGCTCCCCCTGTGATCCCAGGGGTGAGGTGTGCCTCCTTCCGGAGGAGAAGACGTGACTGCCCCTGCCCTGCCCGCCCGTGACCGGGCTCAGCTGACCTGCGCCGGTGTCCGTGTCGACCGCGGTGGCCGTACCGTGCTGTTCGACGTCGGGATGACGGTGTCCCCCGGATCGCGCTGGGGCGTGGTCGGGGAGAACGGACGCGGCAAGTCGACCCTGCTGCACGTCCTGGCCGGAGCGCTGGCCCCCGACGAGGGGGAGGTCCACCGGGTCGGCACGCTCGCGCTCGCCGAACAGGAGATGCCGGCACGGGACGGGCGCACGGTCGGCGACGTCGTCGACGAGCACCTCGCCGACGCCCGTGCCGCGCTGCGGCGTCTCGACGACGCGGCGGCCGCCCTGGCCGGGGAACGGCCCGAAGCGGCCGATGAGTACGCCGCCGCGCTGGAGGCCGCGCAGGCGCTCGACGCCTGGGACGCCGACCGCCGCGTCGACGTCGCCCTCGCCGGACTCGACGCGGTCCGCGACCGCGGCCGCCGGCTCGCCGGCCTGTCCGTCGGTCAGCGCTACCGCGTCCGGCTGGCCTGCCTGCTGGGCGCCGAGTACGACTTCCTGCTGCTGGACGAGCCGACCAACCACCTCGACCTGTCGGGGCTGGAGTTCCTGACGGCCCGGCTGCGCGCCCACGGCGGAGGCGTGGTCGTGGTCAGCCACGACCGGGCGCTGCTGACGGACGTGGCGACCACGGTCCTCGACCTCGACCCCACCCGCGACGGCAGTCCGCGGGTCCACGGCGGCGGGTACGCCGGCTACCGCGAGGGCCGGGAGGCCGAACTCGTGCGCTGGGAGGCCGAGTACGAGCAGCAGCGGACGGAACAGGCCCGTCTCGCGCAGGCCCTGTCGGAGGCGCAGAACCGGCTGAGCACGGGCTGGCGTCCGGACAAGGGCACCGCCAGGCACCAACGCGCCACCCGGGCCGGCGCCCTGGCCCGTTCCGTGCACCGCCGCCAGGAACAGCTGGAACGTCACGAGGTCACCGCCCCCGTACCGCCGCGGCGCTTCCGCATGCCCGAACTCCCCACCCGGTCCGGCGTCCCGCTGCTGCGCGCGCACGAGGTGAGCGTGGTCGGCCGGCTGCGTCGGCCGACCACCCTGGCGATGGCGTCCGGCGACCGGCTGGCCGTCACCGGAGCGAACGGGGCCGGCAAGTCCACCCTCCTGTCCGTGCTGGCCGGGCAGGTGGCGCCCTCCACGGGCCGGGTGCACCGGGCGCGCGCGGTACGGCTGCGTCTGCTGGGGCAGGAGTCGCCGCACACGACCCGGCAACGGGCGCGGGACCTCTACGAGGCGCACCTCGCGCGGCTGGTGAGCGCCGGGGTCCTCAAGGAGGACGAGGCCGTGGGGCTCGGGACGCTGGGTCTGCTCGGCACCCGCGACGAGGCGAAACCGGTGGCGGAGCTGTCGACGGGGCAGCAGCGCCGTCTCGATCTCGCCCTGGCACTGGCCGCCCGACCGCACGTCCTGTTGTTGGACGAGCCGACCAACCATCTCTCCATCGCCCTCGTCGACGAACTCACCGACGCCCTGCACGCCACCGGAGCGGCCGTCGTCGTCGCCACGCACGACCGTCAGCTGCGACGCGACATCCACTCCTGGCCGCATCTCGCGCTGCCCCCGCAGGAGGCGACGCTCAGCCGGGCGCCGGGCGGCCGGTGAGCGTGGCTTTCGAAGAGGCTCCCCTCCTCGGGGCGTACGGCACGACGCACGAAATCCGTTACCGGAAACGGCCTCTCCCATCTGACAATCAGGGACCACCCAGGGGAGGAACACATGAGCCAGGACCACCTGACTCTTCATGAGCTGCTGCCGCCGCACGAGCTGGCGGCAGCGCTCGACGCGGGGCACGTCACGCGCAAGGCACACCCGGAACTGCCGCTGTCCCTCTACACGTACACGAGGACATGCCAGTACGAGCGGGTGTGGAACCGGGTGACCACCCGTTGCCGCGGTCTCGTGGCCGACGACACCACCGGTGAGATCGTCGCGCTGCCGCTGCCGAAGTTCTTCAACGTCGGGGAGCACGAGGCCGGTCAGCCGTACGCCCCCAGCCTCCCCGACGAGCCGTTCGAGGTGTACGACAAGGTCGACGGCAGCCTGGCGGTGGTCTTCCACTACGCCGGCCGGTGGCGGGTCGCGTCCAAGGGGTCGTTCGTCAGTGTGCAGGCCACCTGGGCGCAGCGGCTGCTCGACCGGAAGGACACCTCCGGACTCGTACCGGGGGTGACCTACCTCGCCGAGATCCTGTACCCGGAGAACCGGATCGTCGTGGACTACGGCGACCGGCGCGACGTGGTGCTGCTGGCCGCGTTCGCCAAGGACGGCACCGAGGTCGCCCTGGCGGAGGCCGCGGCCGGCTGGCACGGCATCGGCTCGGTCGTCACCGTCCGGCCCGCCCTGCCGCTCACCGAACTGCTGGCCCTGACGGACGGCAACCGGCTCCCGGACGGCGGGGCCGCCACCGGGACCGACGCGGAGGGCTTCGTGCTGCGCTTCGCCTCGGGTGTCCGGGCCAAGGCCAAGTTCGCCGAGTACGTACGGCTGCACAAGGTGCTCACCGGGGTGACCGAGCGGGACATCTGGCGCGGTCACGGCATCCAGCGGTTCGCCGGCCTGCCCGCCAAGCAGGTGGCGCAGGCGCTGAACTGCTCGGCCGCGGACGTCGTCGCGTCCGGCGGCCGGCCCCTGGACGCGCTGCTGGAGCAGGTGCCCGACGAGTTCGACGCCTGGGTGCGCGGGGTCGTCGCGGGCATCGAGAAGCAGGTGGAGGACCGCGAGCGGGCGATCGACGAGGCGTTCCGGTCCCTCGCCCCGCTCGCCGGCGACCGCGGGGCCTTCGCCCGCGCGGTGCGGGAGCTGCCCGACGCGGCCGTACGCCCCGCCATGTTCCTGCGCCTGGACGACCGAACCACCGAACTCGTGACGTACCGTTCCACCCGGCCGGAGGCGTCCGACCCCTTCAAGAACGACGAGGAGAACTGACCGTGCCCGTGGTACACGTCATGACGGGCCTTCCCGCCTCCGGGAAGACGACGGCCGCGCGCAGGCTGCAGGCGGAGGCGGAGGCGGAGGGGCGGATGCGCCGCGTCAACCTCGACGATCTGCGGGCGATGCTCGACGTCCCGCTGCCGGAGGGGGCCGGGCGCCGGTCGTACGCGCACGAGCAGACCGTGCTGGCGATCCAGGACGCGGCCGTGCGGGCGGCCGTGGACGACGGCTTCGACGTCGTGGTGGACAACACCCATATGACACCGCACATCCCGAAGCGGCTGAAGGCGGCCGTCGCGGGGCAGGCCACGTTCGTCGTGCACGACTTCACCGACGTACCGGTGGAGGAGTGCCTGCGGCGCGACGCCGCGCGGGAGCGGCCGGTCGGCGAGGAGATCATCCGGATCCTGGCGGACAAGCACGAGAAGTCCCGCCGGGGTGGCTGGCGGCTCACCGCGGAGTGGTTCAACGACCAGCCGCCCGTCGAGCCGTACACCGCCGACCCCGCGCTCCCCTCCGCGGTCATGTGCGACATCGACGGCACCCTCGCCCTCCGGGGCGACCGGGGCGCCTACGACTTCACCCGCTGCGAGGAGGATCTGCTGAACGTGTCGGTGCGCGGCGCGCTGCGCGCCTTCCGCGGTGCCGACGGCGACGCCGTCGTCCTGCTCTCCGGGCGCGGGGAGGAGCACCGGGAGCGGACGGAGGCGTGGCTGCGGGCGCACGAGGTGCCGTACGACGAGCTGTGGATGCGGGCCGCCGGTGACCAGCGCCGCGACGACGTGGTGAAGGCGGAACTCTTCGACCGGCACGTACGCCACCGCTACGCGGTGCGGGTCTCCCTCGACGACCGCGACCGGGTGGTCGCCGTGTGGCGCCGGATGGGGCTGCCCACCTGGCAGGTCAACTACGGCAGCTTCTAGCCGACGCGTACGGGGAGGTGACGCGGGCCGGGGGGTGACGCGGGCCCGGGAGGTGATGCGGGCCCGGGAGGTGACGCGGGCCCGGGAGGTGACGCGGGCGGGCCGGTGGGCGTCCGCTGGTAAAATGGGGGCGCGCTTCGTCAGCGTTGGGGCCCGTACCGAGGGGTACGGGCCCCGGCGCGTTCCGGGCGCCAGACCAGGAAAGGTTCCCCCATGAACGCGAAGCCGCCGGCCTCCGGGCCCTCCTCCGCCGGCACATCCGGACGGGCCTCCGGGCCGCAGGGTGAGCCACCGGCGCCGGACGCGGCCGCCGGGGATCTGCCGCCGGCCGGGTCCTTCGACGCGCTCGGGCTGCCGCCGGAGCTGCTGCGGGCCATGACCGGCCTCGGCGTGACGGAACCCTTCCCGATCCAGGCGGCGACACTGCCGAACGCGCTGGCCGGCCGCGACATCCTCGGCCGCGCGCGGACCGGGTCGGGCAAGACGCTGGCGTTCGGCCTCGCGCTGCTCGTCCGCTCGGCGGGCCGGCGGGCGGAGTCGAAGCGTCCGCTCGCCCTGGTCCTGGTGCCGACCCGGGAACTCGCGCAGCAGGTGACCGACGCGCTGACGCCGTACGCGGGCACGCTGGGGGTACGGCTGGCGACGGTGGTGGGCGGGCTGTCCATCAACAAGCAGCAGGCCGCGCTGCGGGCCGGCGCCGAGGTGGTCGTGGCGACGCCGGGGCGGCTCGCCGACCTGGTGTCGCGCCGGGACTGCGTGCTGAACCAGGTACGGATCACGGTGCTGGACGAGGCGGACCAGATGTGCGATCTGGGCTTCCTGCCGCAGGTCTCGGAGATCCTGGAGCAGGTCCCCTCCGACGGACAGCGGCTGCTGTTCTCCGCCACCCTCGACCGCGACGTCGACCAGCTGGTGCGCGACCATCTGCATGATCCGGTGCTTGCCTCCGTCGACCGGGTCGCGGGCTCGGTCACCACGATGGAACACCATGTGCTGAACATCCACGGCGCCGACAAGTACGCGACCGCCACCGAGATCGCCGCGCGCGACGGCCGGGTGCTCATGTTCCTGGACACCAAGGCCGGCGTCGACCAGTTCACCCGCCATCTGCGGGCCAGCGGCGTACGGGCCGGTGCCCTGCACAGCGGGAAGTCGCAGCCGCAGCGCACGCACACGCTCGGCCAGTTCAGGGACGGCCAGATCACCGTACTGGTGGCGACCAACGTCGCGGCGCGGGGCATCCACATCGACGCGCTCGATCTCGTCGTCAACGTCGACCCGCCCGCGGACGCCAAGGACTATCTGCACCGGGGCGGGCGCACGGCCCGTGCCGGCGAGTCCGGGAAGGTGGTCACGCTGGTCACGCCCAACCAGCGGCGCGACGTGAACCGGATGATGTCGGACGCCGGGATCCGCCCAACGGTCACCCAAGTACGGTCCGGCGAGGCGCAGTTGACCGCGATCACCGGGGCGAGGCGGCCGCCGGCCGCGCCGAAGGCGAGCGGCGGCAACGCGCCCTTCCGCGGCATGGGCACCCGCCCCGGCCGCCCCGCGAAGGAGTCCCGCAAGGCCGCCGAGGCACGCAAGGCGGCGGAGGCCCGCGCGGCGGCCCGGGTGCGCAAGAGCCGCTGACCCGGGCGGTCCGGGCTCAGGTGCCGGGCGCGAGGCCGAGGCGGGCGAGGGCCGACGTGCCGGCGGCGGTGTGGCCGTCTGCGGCGAGCAGCAGCGTACGGGCCGACTGGTAGGGGCAGCCCGCCGCGTCGAACGCCTTCGCGACGGCGAGCCGGTGGGACAGGTCACCGTCCAGGAGGGCCTGCGCGCGGTCCAGTTGGGCCGTGACGACGGGGTTCCCGGCGACCAGGGCACGGCCTGCGGCGACCCGTTCGCGGGCCTCGGGGTGGCCGGTGAGGACCGACGCCTCCGCCCGCAGGCCCACGTACCAGTGCCGCCAGATCCAGGAGACCCACTTCCACACCTGGTCCGGAGCCGGAGCGAGCCGTACCAGGGCCGCCTCCGCGTCGCCGTGGTGGAGCAGGACCATGGCGTCGAAGACCGCGCCGTAGCCGTGGTGGTGCTCCGCCGCGGTGCCCGCCTCCGTGACGATGCCCAGCCACGTCTCCCGGGCGTCGTGGTCGCCGCGCAGGCCGTGGATCAGGGCGACCGACGCGGCGGCCGGGCCGAGCGAGAAGGAGCGTTTACGGTCGCTGCGCCGCCAGGCGTCGAGGAAGCGCTCGCTGCCGGTGAGGACGTCGGCGGCGTTGCCCGCGAAGGCGTCCACGACCAGCAGCCAGGACGTGGCGTGGTGCTGCACCTCGGCGAACAGGTGCTGGTCGGCGAGCTGCCGGGCCCAGCCGCGGGCCTGCGGCAGCCGGCCCACGCCGAGGGCGGTCCCGGCGGCCATGGCCAGGGCGTCCATCCTCTCGTGCGTGCGGGCGGGGGTGGGTGGCACCGGGGCGAGGACCTCGATCCGGCGCCGGGCGGCGGCCGCCGCGCCGAAGGAGTCACCGGCCCAGGTGCGGGCGCCGGAGAGCGCGTCGAGGGCGGCGGACTCGGCCACCGGGTCACCCACCCGTCGGGCGAGATCGACGGCGCGTTCCGCGTAACCGACCGTCTCCTGCGCGGTGTTGTCCACATCCCCCTGCACCGCGCCGAAGGCATCCGCGACGACCGCTGCCTCGGCGAGGGCGAGGGCGGCCGTGGCTGCGGCGGCAGCTCGTCGCGGGGCGGCGGCGGGCGAGACGAACCCCGGGGTCACGAGCGACGGATCAGCCTCCCCACGGACCGTGCCGGAAGCATCCGCGGCAACCGCAGCCGACGGCTCGCCCCCGCCGGCGGGGGCCACGACCGGCAGGCCGGTTCCAGCGTCCGGCGGCAGGTACGCCTTCGCGTCCGGCGCAGGGTCGGTGGCGGACGACCGGCGGCGGGCCCGCGTGAGCAGGGCGGTGACCTCGTCCACGGACGGGAGCCGGGCGAACTCGCTGGAGAAGCGGTAGGCGACGGTGGCGGCCGCCGCCAGGTCGCACGCCGCACCGGCGGTGTCACCGGCCCGCCCTGCGGCCTCGGCGGCAGCGCGGTGGAGGCGGAACATGTCGTCGCCGAGCCTGCGGCAACCGGCCACCGCGGCGGCCTCCCGCAGCGCCTCGGCAGCGGCGGCGGCACCGGCCGCGTCACCGGCCGAGCCCACCCCACCCTCCGCGCCGACAGCACTCGCGAGCGCCGCCGCCTGCTCGTACCGCTGCTGGGACTCGCCCGGCAGGTTGCGGGTGAAGGCAAGTCCGGCCAGGGAGAGGGCCAGGCGGTGGGCCTTCGGGCGGTGCTCCGGGCGGTCGGCGGCCAGGGCGAGGGCGGCGCGCAGGTCGTCGGCCACGGCGTCGAAACGGGCGCGCCAGTCCGCGCCCCCGGTGCCGGTGAGCGCGGCCGCTTCGGCCAGACACCGGTCCAGGTGACGGGACCGGACGTCCGTCAGCTCGGCGGCGGCGGCGAGCCGCTCGGTGCCGTACTGGCGGATGGTCTCCAGCGCCTGGTAGCGGGTGCCGGTCGCGGTCGGTGTCGCGGTCAGCAGGCTCTGTTCGGCGAGCCGGCCGAGCCCGTCGGTGACCTCGGCCGCGTCCAGCGGGGCGAATCCGGCGACGGCCGCGGCCGCCTCGGCGGTGAACGGCACGACGAAGACCGAGATCCGGCGCAGCAGCGCCCGGTCCGGCGGCTCCAGCAGCTCGTGGCTCCAGTCCAGCGCCGCCCGCACCGACCGGTGCCGGTCCTCCGCGCGGGGCCCTCCGGAGAGGATCCGCAGCTGGTCGGAGAGGCCGGCGGTGAGACCGTCCAGGCCGAGGGTGGGCCACCGCGCGGCCGCGAGTTCGATGGCGAGCGCCATACCGTCGAGCCGTTCGCAGACGGCCGCGATCCGGTTCCGTTCGGCCGGTTCCGGTGGCCGGCCGAACGCCGCGGCCCGTTCCAGGAACAGGGTCACGGCGTCCGACTCGGCGCCGCCGTCCCAGGACAGCGGCGGCACGGGGAACACCCACTCGAAGGGCACCAGCATCCGGGCGCGGCTCGTCGCGAGGACCCGTAGTCGCGGGCAGGCGACCAACAGCCGTTCCAGGAACGGCGCGACCCCGTCGCGTATCTGCTCGCAGTTGTCCAGCACCAGGAGCACCTGACGGTCCGCCAGGGCGGTCAGCACCGACTCGTCGACGCCGCGCCCGGGCTGTTCGCCCACCCCCACGGCCGCCGCGATCGCGGCCCCCACCCGCGCCGGGTCGGTGACCGGGGCCAGGTCGACGAACCACACCCCGTCGGCGAAGTCGCCCGCCGCGTCGGCCGCCACCGCCAGCGCGAGACGGGTCTTGCCCACTCCGCCGGGACCGACCGCGGTCACCTGACGGCGCGTCTTCACCGCCTCCGCCAGCTCGGCGCGCTCGCGGGCCCGGCCGATGAACGCGGTCAGCGGGGCCGGGAGGGCGGGTGCCGGGCGGGGCCGCTCCGCACGCGCCATGTCGGCCGCGCGGCGGGAGAGCGCCCGCCGGTCCGGCTCGCCGAGCTTGCGCAGCAGGGCGGAGACGTGCGACTCGACCGTGCGTACGGAGATGAACAGCCGCGCGGAGATCTCCGCGTTGCTGAGGTGCTCACCGAGCAACGCGAGCACTTCGGCTTCCCGGGCCGAGACCGCCGGACTGGACATCGCACCATTATCCGCTGCTCCGTGGCGTCTCCGTGGTGGATTCCGTGCTCACCACGGAGGCGGGCGACGGCCCCCCGGGGACAAGCTGTTGACCACGGCGATCGCACCGGGCGGACACCGCCGGGAGGGTCGCGGCCCGCCCCACCGAACCGAGGAGCAGACAGTGACGAAGACGGGTTCGTCCACCGCCCCACGCCCCCGTACGCGGCGGCGCACGGACACCGAGCACCGGCTCGCCCACGACGTCGACGTCTGGGTGGCCAGCGCCTCGGCGGACGGTGTGCCGTATCTGGTGCCGCTGTCCTTCGACTGGGACGGCGAGACCCTGCTGGTGGCCACCCCGGCCGACAGCCCGACCGGCCGGAACCTGGCCGCGAACCGGACCACACGGCTGGGACTGGGCGCGACCCGTGACGTGTCCATGATTGAGGGCCGGGTCGAGGTGCTCCCGATCGACGCGCCGCCGCGGGAACGCGGGGACCGGTTCGCCGCGCGCACCGGCTTCGACCCCCGGATGTCGGCCACGTCGTACCTCTGGTTCCGCATCACCCCGCGCCGCGTCCAGGCGTGGCGCGAGGCGGACGAATTGCCGGGGCGTGAGCTGATGCGCGACGGCCGCTGGCTCGGCTGAGCCATCTGTCGGGCACGTCCCCCCGGGCCACGCCCGGCAGAACAAACCGACGAACCGATGAACCGACGAACTGACACACCGACAGCGCGAGGAAGGAAACCCACCATGACCACCGCACGCAAGCCCACCAGGAGCGCCGGCACGGCCGAGGCGAAGTTCGAGGGGTTCACCGCCGAGGAACGCGAGGCGATGAAGGAGCACGCCCAGGAGCTGAAGACGTCCGCCCGGCGCGGCCCGCGCAAGGCCGCGGCGGACGGGGAGGGCGACGTGCTCGCGAAGATCGCCGCGATGGCGGACGCGGACCGCGTTCTCGCCGAACGGGTGCACGAGATCGTACGGACCGTCGCGCCGGATCTCGCGCCGAGGCTCTGGTACGGCATGCCCGCGTACGCCCGGGACGGCAAGGTCGTCTGCTTCTTCCAGAGCGCGCAGAAGTTCAAGTCACGGTACGCCACGCTCGGTTTCAGCGACCAGGCACGTCTCGACGAGGGCACGCTGTGGCCCACCACGTACGCCCTCACCGAACCGACCGCCGAGACGGAGGCCCGGATCGGCGAGCTGATCGGGCGGGCCGCCGGCTGAGACGGGGCCGAGACGCGGCCGTCGTCGCCGGGACCGGTGTCCGGCTCCCTCGCCGCACCTACGATGGGACCATGCCCGTCGTCCTCTTCGCAGGTATCCCGGTGAACGACTACACAGCGGCGCTCTCCTGGTACGAGCGGCTGTTCGGTTCCCCGCCGACGTTCTTCCCGAACGACGCGGAGGCGGTGTGGGAGCTGGCCGAGCACCGCTATGTGTACATCGAGCACCGCCCGGGGCGCGGCGGCCACGCCCTGCAGACCGTCTTCGTCGACGACCTGGACGCCCGCGTCGCCGGGATCTCCGGCCGGGGTCTGGAACCCCGCACCCGCGAGACGTACGCGAACGGTGTACGCAAGGTCACGTACGAGGACCCGGACGGGAACGAGATCGGCTTCGGCGGCGGCCCGGGCTGACCGGCCCTCCGGACCCCGGACCTGCCGGGCCCGACCCCGGCCGGATGCGCCGGCCCCGCGCAGGCCCCGTGCACGGCAGCTGGTCCGGATCGGCGTGCCGGCGTCACGGCGGAGGCGTATGGTCCGCATATGGGTGACGTTCGGGGTGTTCGGGGCACGGTCGCGCCGCCGGTCCGGGGCGGGTGAGGGCGTGCCCGGTGCCGGCGCCGTCGGTCCGGAGACGCTGGAGTCCGTGCTGACCGAGGTCGCCCGGGAGTGCGGCACGTCGGCCACGGCGGCGTATCTGCCGGCACCGGACGAGCCGGTGCTGCAGCTGGCCGTGCTGGGCGGGATCCCCTGGGAGATCTCCATGCCCTGGGCGCGGGTGGCGCTGAAGGCGTCCTCCCCGGTGTCCGACGCCGTCCGGGAGCGCCGGTTGGTCTCGGTGAGCGGGCAGGAGGAGCTGGCGCGGCGGTATCCCCGGCTGGCGCTGGTCGTGCCGTACCGCTTCACCCTGGTCGCCGTACCGATCACCACGGGCCAGGACGTCTGGGGTGGCCTGGTGCTGCAGTGGCCGGCCGCGCATCCCCCGCGACCGAGCCCGCGGGAACGGGAGAAGATCACCGAAGCCTGTCACCGACTGGGACGGCTCCTGCGGACGGCGGCCGAGGACGGCCACCCGGTACTTCCCGCCGCCGAGCCGGTGATGCTGCCCCCGCCCCGGAAGCGGACCGCCGGCCCCGAGGAGGCGCAGGCCGCGGTGGACTTCGCCGAACGCCTGCCGGGCGGCTGCTGCTCCCTCGGGGTCGACGGACGGATCTCCTTCGTCAGCACCACGGCCGCCGAACTGCTCGGCGCCGGCATCGAGGACCTGCTCGGGGCCAAGCCGTGGGAGGCGTTGCGCTGGCTCGACGAGCCGACCGCCGAGGACAGCTACCGGGCGGCCGTGCTCAGCCAGGAACCCGTGTCCTACCTCGCCCTGCGCCCGCCCGACCGGTGGCTGTCCTTCAGTCTCGTGCCGGACGCCTCCGGCATCAGCGTCCACATCGCACCGACCCACTCGGCCCACGCCCACGCCCCGGTGACGGCCCCCGGCGTGTCGCGTCCCTCCTCCCCCGCCGCACCGGGACGCGCCACCACGCTCTACCAGCTCATGCATCTGGCCGCCACGCTCACCGAGGCCGTCGGTGTGCGGGACGTGGTCGACCAGGTCGCCGACCAGGTGCTGCCCGCCTTCGGCGCCTCGGCCCTGGCACTGATGACGGCGGAGGACGGCCGGCTGCGGATCATCGGCTACCGCGGCTACACCGCCGAGCTGATAGAACGCTTCGACGCGGCCCCGCTCACCTCGGACACCCCGGCCGTACGCGCGCTGACCACCGGTGTGCCGGCGTTCTTCGCCACCTTCGCCGACCTCAAGCGCGCGTACCCGCCCGCGGTGCACCAGGACGCCCGGGCCGCCTGGGCCTTCCTCCCGCTGATCACCTCGGGGCGCCCGGTCGGCTCCCTCGTCCTCGCCTACGACCGGCCCCACCCCTTCACCGCGGAGGAGCGCGGCGTCCTCATCTCCGCCGCCGGGCTGATCGCGCAGGCCCTGGACCGGGCCCGGCTGTACGACGCCAAGCACCAGCTCGCCCGCAACCTCCAGGCCGGGCTGCTCCCCCACACACTGCCCCGGGTCGTCGGTCTGGACGTGGCCGCCCGCTATCTCCCGGCCACCCTCGGCATGGAGATCGGCGGCGACTTCTACGACCTCATCCGTCTCGACTCCACCACGGCCGCCGCCGCCATCGGCGACGTGCAGGGGCACAACGTGAACGCCGCCGCCCTGATGGGGCAGGTCCGCACCGCCGTCCACGCGACCGCGGGCGCGGCCCCCGACGAGGTCCTGACCCGGACCAACCGGCTGCTCACCGACCTCGACCCGGACCTGTTCACCAGCTGCCTCTACGCCCACCTCGACCTGGGCGCGCACACCGCCTGTCTGGCCACCGCCGGGCACCCGCCCCCGCTGCTGCGCCACCCCGACGGCCGCACCGAGGCCCTCCGTCTGCCGCCGGGCCTCCTGCTCGGTATCGACCCCGACGCAGGCTACGCGTCCACCGAGATCCCGCTGCCGCCCGGCTCCGTCCTGGCGCTCTACACGGACGGGCTCGTGGAGGCCCCTGGCGTCGACATCGACGACGCGGTCGACGGCCTGGCCCGCGCACTCGCCCGTGCCGATCCGGCCGGGCCCCGCTCCCTGGACGCCGTCGCCGACACCCTCGTCCAGCATGCCCGTCGCTCCGCGCCGCGCAGCGACGACATCGCGCTGCTGCTCATCCACCCGACGTGAGAGAAGGCCGCGGTCGCCGTACAACCTGTGCGGCGTTCGACCGGTCTTCCTCACCGAACGGAACAAACCGACCCTTTGTACCGACTCGTTCCAACGGGGGAGCACATGAACGCCCATCGCACCCGCCGCGGCATCACCGCGGTTCTCACCGTCCTGCTGGCGGCCACGCTCGGCGCCGCCGGAGCCGGCGCGTCGAGCGCGGACACCGCCCCGCGGCAGCAGACCCGCGAGATCGCCTCGTCCACCCTGGGCTCCGACTACCGGATCACGCTGACCGCGCTGCGCTCGACGGAGGACGAGTACGCCGCCTCCGTGCGCCTGCGGGTCTTCACCCGGTCCGGCGACGCCTGGAAGGAGTCGGACCGGGTGACCGTCGGGGACGTCAACGGCTGGTTCTGGTACCCCCTCACCGGCAAGGGCGCGGTCTGTCAGCTCTCGACGGCTAGTACCGAGCCCGCCCCCCTGACGGTGAGCCTGCTGCTCACTCCGTCGCTCGGCTGCTCCGATCCCGCCCACTTCCTGGTGAAGCAGGGCAGGATCGAGACGGCCTGAGCCCGCCCGCGGCAGGCCGGCTCGTTCAGCTCCCCCCGGGCGCCCGTCTCTTCAGGCGCGGTACGCGGTCGAAGACCGCGGCGAGGCGGGCCGCCTGGGTGAAGAGGGTGGCCGGGCGGGAGCGGTCGGCGTCGAGGTGAGTGAGGGTCTTCATGCCGAGGTAGAGGGCGACCGCCGCGCCGGCGAGTGCAACGGACCCGGACCACCGACCCGAGGGGTTTGCCGCGCAGCAGGATCACGAGCCGCCCTTCGGCCAGGTCCTCCCACTTCCTTGTCTCGAGGGCCAGTTGGGCGGCCAGGCGCGTTCCGGAGCGCGCGCCCGCCTACAGCTCCTGGACCGCGGCGATGTGGCCGGTCGCAGTGTCCTCGTCGTACAGCTCGCGCAGGCACGCGATCGTGGGCACCGCGCGGTCGAGGCCGGCCCGCTCGGCCCGGAACCGGTCGATCCGGGCTCCGCTGGTCCGTTCCAGCGCCGCCACCAGAAACCTCGTCCAAGTCCGCGAAGCAGTAGATCACTCCGTGCGGAAGTCGCCAGCCCGGGCTCTCATCGCCCGCGCGGTGGTCGCGCCGTGGCGGTTGCGGACGAGACAGTCGAGAGCGCCCTGCATGACGCGGTCGCGGGTGTGTCGGGAGGCAGCGCCCGGACCTGACCCGCGGGCAGCGAAGTGGGCCTTCGATTCGAACTTGCCGGGGAAGGTACACCCAGCTCCCGAGGACAGAAACAAATGAGCAGATCACTGCAACGAACCCGAATCGCCAGCTTGTGCCGATAGAGGCTACACCTCGACCCAGGTATCACCTGAACTCACCAAGTCCAATCACCAGAGAAAAGACCAGGCCGATGAGAATATGGGAAAGAATAAGCGTCGAAGTGAAAAACTTCACAGTTTCCGGAGCGCCGAGTTCCACTACGGCACGCGAGAGAGATTGACCTAATGGCCTTTCGATCAACAGGACAAAGCTCCGCAAACCTCCAAGTCGCGACTGGATCTCATACATTGAATGGCTCAATCCAATCCGAAGCAAACGGAACCGGCATGCAATGATGCCCAGGTCAAGCACAAGGAAACCGAGCGAATACACATTGACCACGGAGGCATCAAGTGAAGAAGCACGTAAGGACGCTTTCCGCCGGGCTATCGATGGGGGTGACCATCCTTGCGGCAACCGTATCGGCAACAACTCCGGCGGCAGCCGCACCCAAAAGCTTGAATTGGCATGTCGAAAAATCTGAGGCCTACTGCAGGTCACTGCCCGACCGCACGCCCGTGCAGCAGATGAAAAAGGCAGAATGCAATTCTCTAGTTCTCATCACGACCTCGATCGTCATGAACGAAGCAATAAGCAAGGGAGTATCCACAGCTAAAATCGCAGCGCGCAAGAATTGGCCCGGACCTGGCCACTGAGAATACGTCGCTGGCTTCCTGGTCGACGACCGCGCCGCGGGCGACTTCGCCTGGTCGCTCCGCACCTTCATGGAGCGGGCGCCGGGCCGCTCCGGGAGGGAGTCAAGCATCGCGTCCGAGACGGCCACCCCGCGGCCCGCGGTTTCAGCGAGGCGTACGAGGCGCGGTACGGGGAGCGTCCCGGCTGGTACGCGGCGGAGGCGTACGACGCGGTGCTGTTCCTGGCCGAGGCGTGTGTCAGCGGGGGCGCGGTGTTGACGGAACGGGGCGCGATCGTACGCCGGATGCGTGAAGTGACCTACAAGGGTGTCAGCCGGACCGTCGCCCACACCGCGGACCCGTGATGCCACCACGACGCGCTGTACCTGTTCCGCGTGGTCGGCCGGGAGTTCGACTTTCACGGGCAGTACCAGCGGGCGGACGTGTGGGACGGGTGCGTCCGGGCCGGTCGTCGGGGGTGCGGGCACGGACAGGGTCAGCGGCGGGGCGGGGGCCGGGGCCGCGGGTGGTCAACGGCGCCGGGTCCGAGGGGCTATCGTGCCTTCATGTCGCAGGACCTGATTCGTATCGTTTCCCGAGACTCGCCCATGGCCCTGGCCCAGGTGGAGCGTGTACGCGCCGAACTCGCCGTGCTGCACCCGGCGCTGCGCACCGAAGTGGTTCCCGTGAAGACGACCGGGGACAAGTGGATGGGCGATCTCTCCCAGGTCGAGGGCAAGGGGGCGTTCACCAAGGAGGTCGACGCCGCGCTCGTCGCCGGCGAGGCGGATCTCGCCGTGCACTGCGTGAAGGACATTCCCGCCGACCGGCCCCTCCCGGCGGGCACCATGTTCGCTGCGTTCCTGAAGCGGGACGACATCCGCGACGCGCTCGTTGACCCCGCCGGCCGCACCCTCGACGAGCTGCCCGCGGGAACCCGGATCGGCACCTCCTCCGTACGGCGCACCGCTCAACTCGCCGCGTCGCACCCGCACCTGGAGTGCGTACCGTTCCGCGGCAACGCCAACCGCCGGCTGGAGAAGCTCGCCGCGGGCGAGGCGGACGCGCTGCTGCTGGCCGTGTCCGGGCTGGAGCGGATCGGCCGGGCGGACGTGATCAGCGAGATCCTGTCCGTGGAGACGATGATGCCGCCGATCGGCGCGGGTGTCCTGGCACTGCAGTGCCAGGAGGGCGACGCGCTCACGATCGACACCGTCAGCGGGCTCGGTGACCCGGACACCCATCGCGAGACCCTCGCCGAACGGATGTTCCTGCACGTCCTCCAGGGCCACTGCAACAGCCCCATCGCCGGTTTCGCCCGCACGGACCGCGGCGGCGAACTCTCCCTGCGCGCCTCCGTGTTCACCCCCGACGGCAAGACGGTCCTCAACGCCCACGAATGGGCCGGCCGCCTCGACCCCGCCACCCTGGGCACCTCGGTCGCCGTCGCCCTGCTCCGCCAGGGTGCCCGCGACCTCATCGACGGCATCGCGCACTGAACCTCGCGTCCGCGAGGGCGGTGCGTACGTCACGTCAGGCGACGCGCCGGGTCAGTACCTGGCCCGGCCAGGTGCCGGAGCGGAAGGGCTCGGTGGCGGTGAAGCCGTTGCGTTCGTAGAACCTGACGAGCCGGCCGCCGCCGCCCGCCCAGCAGTCGACCCGGAGGAGCCGGACGCCCGCCCGGCGGGTCTCCTCGGCGGCATGGGCCAGCAGGGCCGCGCCGATGCCCCGGCCGGCCTGCCGTCGGTCGGAGACCAGCAGGCGGACGTACCGCTCGGGTTCTCCCGCCGGGGCGATCGGCAGCTGCGGGCTGGGGCCCGTGTCCAGGATCAGCGCTCCGACGGGAGTTCCGCCCAGCTCGGCGATGTACGGGGTGTTCTCGGTGGTGTACCGCTCGACCCGTGCCGGACCGTCGGCTCGCCGCGAGTACGGGATCGTGCCCCACTGCTCGGTGTTGCCGTTCTCGTTCATCCAGGCCACCGCCCCGTCGAGCATGGCGAGGACGGCCGGGGCGTCGTCCGGCCCGCCGGGGCGGATGCGTATGCCGTGGGGGGTGTGGGTCACGGTGGAAGTCTAGTGGGGGTGCGGCGTGACCTGCGTGGGGGTGTCGTGCACCTGGGGGCATCTTGCCCGGGGGCGTCCCGCGCGAAGATGTCCCGGGTGAAGATGTCCCGGGTGAAGATGTCCTGCGTGAGGGTGTCCTACGGGCGGAGGTCGAGTTCGCGGTCACCGAGCGGCTGGAAGTAGCGCTCCACGGCGTCGTCGGTGACGTCGGCGAGGGTGGCCGGGGACCAGCGCGGAGCGCGGTCCTTGTCGATGACCTGGGCGCGGATGCCCTCGACGAGGTCGGCGGTGGCCAGGGCCGCGCAGGAGACGCGGTACTCCTGCTCCAGCACGCGTTCCAGGGAGTCCAGCCGCCGGGCGCGGCGCACGGCGGTGAGCGTGACCTTGACGGCGGTGGGCGACTTGGCGAGCAGCGTCTCGGCGGTCTCCTTCGCCGCCGGGTCGCCGTGGGCGAGGAGCCGGTCGACGATCTCCTCGGCCGTGCCGGCGGCGAAGCAGGAGTCGATCCACTCCCGGCGGGCGGCCAGCTCGCCGGGCGGTGGCCGCCGCACATGCCGGGAGACCGCTTCCTCCGCGGGCAGTTCGGCCAGGTCGTCGAGGAGGTGACCGAGGGAGGCGGAGGGTACGTAGTGGTCGGCGAGGCCGCACAGCAGGGCGTCCCCGGCGCCGACGGGTGCGCCCGTCAGGGCGAGGAGGGTGCCGAGTTCACCCGGCGCGAGAGCCAGCAGGCGGGTGCCGCCGACGTCCGGTACGAAGCCGATGCCGGTCTCGGGCATGGCGATCCTCGACCGCTCGGTGACGACGCGGACGCTGCCGTGCGCGGAGACGCCGACTCCGCCGCCCATCACGATGCCGTCCATGACGGCGACGTACGGCTTGGGGCAGCGGGCGATGCGGGCGTTGAGGCGGTACTCGTCGCGCCAGAACGCGGCCGAGGCGGACCCGTCCCCGTCGCGGGCGTCGTCGTGGACGACCCGGATGTCGCCGCCCGCGCACAGGCCCCGCTCCCCCGCGCCGGTGATGACGACGGTGTCCACGGCCGGGTCGTGCTCCCAGGCGGTCAGCGCCTCGTCGATGCGCCGCACCATGGTGTGGTTGAGGGCGTTGAGGGCCCTCGGGCGGTTGAGGACGATGTGGGCGGCCCGGCCGGCGGTGCGCAGCAGGACGGGCTCCTCCCCGCCGCCGGTCACCGGCAGGCCCCCGTCGTCGGACCTCGGGCCACGCTGACGCGCATGATCTCGCCGGTTCCTTTCGGGTCGCCGCCGCTGAGCCCGCCGAGCGTACCCGACCTCTTCCCGCACACCCCTGCCGACCCCAGGGCCCCGTGGACGACGTAAGGGCCCTGGCGGACGAGCCGGGGCCGGTCCTTCGCCTTACGGGGGCGTCCCGACGGCGCCGCCGGCCGCCGCCTACGCCCGTCCCCGCTCCGGGGGTTTCCGCCAGATCCTGATCTCGGTGGCCGGAAGACGCTCCGCGAACGGGTGCAGGCCGGGAGCCGTCTCCTCCAGCAGCGCCCGCAGGTCCCGCTCGAACTCCTCCCGCCTGTCGCCGAACAGGTGCGGCGCCGCGTCGGACCGGGAGAACGTCCACGCGACGAGGTCGTCCGTGGTGCGGGTGACGACATCGCCGCCCGGCACCACATGGCGGGCGAAGTGCACGAAGCCGGCGCGCGCGACGACCAGTTCCTCCCCGCCCGGCGTGCCGTCGACCAGCACACCCTGCCCCGCGCGGCGCACGGGGCCCAGGTACCGGCGCACCAGCTCACGGATGCGTTCGTACGGCGGCGCGGGCGACGGTGGCGGCGCGGGGGCGGGGGGCGGGTCCTGCAGTTCGCTCACGTGGACGAACGCGCCGCCCGGTTCCAGCATCTCCCGCACGACGGCCGCGACCCGGTCACGGTGCGTCCAGTGGAAGGACTGCGCGAACACCACGGCCCGGAACTCCCCCAGGCCCGCGGGCAGGTCCTCGGCGCGGGCGGCCACCCAGCGCGCATGGGTCACCCCGCGCCGTCCGGCCTGCCGCCGGGCCTCGGCCAGCATGTCCTCGTCCGGATCGACACCGACCACCTCGGCGAAGAACCGCGCCATCGGCAACAGCACGGTGCCGGGACCACAGCCGACGTCGAGGAGTCTGCCCCGGCCGTCCAGACCGAGGGCACCGGCGAGCGTCTCGGGAAAGCCCGGGGCGTACGGGAGCCGGCCTCGCGCGTAGTGGGCCGCGCTGCCCCGGAAGAGCGTCCGGTCCCACTGCCATCCGTCAGGCATGCCGTCCCCGCTCCCGCGCCGACTTCGGTGAGCGGCGCCCGCTAGAGCGCGAACCCCAGCAGGGCGACTTCGAGAGGAAGCGCGGGGCGCTCGGGGAGGGCGGGCGGGTCCTGGCCCCGTCCGGTGTGAGTGGGCGGGACGGGGCGGAGGGTCTTGATGCCCTCGGTGGCCCATCCCGCGTCCGTCGGAGGCAGCGACAGGGTCATACGGCGGCCGTCGGCCAGCGTGGTCTCGAACGTGGTCGGGTCGATCGTCGTCATGGCAACCCACTTCCGTCGCGCACCGGGTGCGGTCCAGCCTCACCAGTAGGGACGCCTGTTCGGGCCGAGAAGTTCCCACGCCCGCGCGAGGCCGCCCCACCCCGGACCGCCCCGAGCCCCCGCCGACCGGTCCGCCCCCGCCCGGTCTTTCCGCCCAGGTCCGCCAGAAATCTGAACTGGCGTACGGGGAAAGGGTGTCGGGACGTAAATTGTGTCCGGAACTCCTCGCTTCGGCTGAAAGACGGACGGTAGACATGACCGACCACGCGACCACCCCCGGACCGGCGGCGCAACAGAAGATCGACACCTCGGTGCCGCACTCGGCCCGTATCTGGAACTACTGGCTGGGCGGGAAGGACAACTACCCCGTCGACGAGCAGGCCGGCGACGCGTACACCGCCGTGTTCCCCGGCATCGTGACCATCGCCCGCAGCAGCCGCGCGTTCCTGCGCCGCAACATCACCTACCTGGTCGCCGAGGCGGGCATCCGCCAGTTCCTCGACGTCGGAACGGGCCTGCCGACCGCGGACAACACCCATGAGGTCGCCCAGCGGATCGCCCCCGAGACGCGCATCGTCTACGTGGACAACGATCCGCTGGTCCTGGCCCACGCCCGGGCCCTCCTCCACTCAACCCCGCAGGGGGCGACCGCCTACGTCGAGTCGAACGTGCTCGACCCGGACGACATCCTCGCGGCGGCCGCCGAGACCCTCGACCTGAGCCGGCCCACCGCCCTGATCCTCAGCAACATCCTGGGCCACGTCGCCGACCACGACCAGGCCCGTTCCATCATCGACCGGTTGCTGGGGGCGCTGCCGTCCGGCAGCTACCTGTCCATCAACGACGGCTCCCGGGGCATCGACCCGGTCTTCGAGCGGGCCCAGGACGGGTACAACGAGAGCGGCGCCGTGCCCTACAACCTGCGCACGGTCGAGGAGATCACCTCGTTCTTCGACGGCCTGGAACTGCTGGACCCCGGCGTGGTCTCGGTCCCCCTCTGGCGCCCGGACGCCACCGACCCCGCCCCGGAGGTCATCGCCGAGCACGGCGGCCTCGCCCGCAAGCCGTGACGAGCGTCGTACACGCCGTGATGTCACCCGTCGTGGCGCCGCCCGCGTAACGCCTGCGGCCCCACAGCACCGGGCGCCCGTCCCCGTCGGGGG
>NZ_JBHVDD010000074.1:0-51802 GCF_042802995.1 Streptomyces sp. NPDC057438 | reverse complement strand
TACCCCCGGTGTACGACCGGGGGTACGGCCCTCGGCCGTGCGCGGGCCTACGCTGGAGACATGTACGCCCGCCGACGCCACGCCTACTTCGCCATGATGGGCACGTGCCTCGCGCTTTTCGTCCTGGCCTGGGGCGTCGTACGCCTCTGGTCGGTCCCGGTCGCGGTCGGCATGTGCGTGGTCGCCATGGTCATCCCGCCGCTGGCCGCCGTCGTCGCCAACCGGCGCGGCCCCGACGACCGTTGGTGGGACGACCCCTCCGGCGACCCCAAGTCCGACGAGTGGTGGGACGAGCTGGACGGCAGGAGACGGCCCTAGGCCCGCCGACCGTCTCCGGCGCTCAGTAGACGAGCGCCTGGGCGTCGTCCGCCATCGCCTCCTGCACGAAGACCTGCGCCCCCGCGATCCGGACGCCGTCGATGACGTCCTTCTCGGTGATGTCACGACGGGCGGCGCACTGCGTGCACAGGGTGAGCCGGCCGCCCGCGAGGACCGAGTCGAGAAGGTCGGGGAGCGGCGCGGCGTGCGGCAGCTCGAACTCGGCGGCCCGGCCCGGCAGCGCGAACCACGCGGACTCGCCGGTCAGCCACAGGGACACCTCGACACCGCTGGCGACGGCCACCGCCGCCACCGTGAAGGCCTGCGAGCACCGCTCGGGAGCGTCCGCACCAGCCGTCACCTTGATCACGAGCTTCTTCGCCATGGCCGCATGCTAGTCCGGGCCGGATCATCGTCGCGGCCGAGCGGTGAAGGTCGACCTCGCGGCGAACCCCTGACCCCGGCCGCGTAAGCTGGGGTCCGGCCTTGTGCAGTACCGAACCCCGCTCATCCGAGGAGCACCCCGTGGAACTCTTCTTCGAAATCCTGCTGGTCCTGGTCGCCGTCGGCGTGCTCGCCTTCGCCGGTCTGACCGTGAAGAAGCTGTACCAGGGCCAGCGCTGACCCACTGCTAGGAAGAACCGATGATCGAGATCCCGTCCGACCTGCACAAGGACCTCGTCCCCCTCGCCTTTCTGCTCGGCGACTGGGCGGGCGCGGGTGTCCACGACTTCCCCGGTGCGGAGAAGTGCAACTTCGGCCAGGAGGTCACCTTCTCCCACGACGGCCGGGACTTCCTGGAGTACCACTCCCGCACCTGGGTGCTCGACAAGGACGGCAACAAGGTCCGTCCGCTGGAGACCGAGTCCGGATTCTGGCGCATCGACGCCGACCGCAAGGTCGAGATCGTCATGACCCGTGACGACGGCGTCGTCGAGGTCTGGTACGGCGAGCTGGCCAAGCAGAAGCCGCAGATCGACGTGGTCACGGACGCCGTCGCGCGAACGGCGGCCTCGGGACCCTACAGCGGCGGCAAGCGGCTGTACGGCTATGTGCACAGCGACCTGATGTGGGTCGGCGAGAAGGCGACGCCTGACGTGGAGCTGCGCCCCTACATGTCCGCGCACCTGAAGAAGGTCGTCACCCCCGAGGACGTCGAACGCTGGGCGAAGGCCCTCCCGGACGACATGCCGGACGACGGCATCGCGTTCTTCAAGTAGGGCGCTCCCGCCCCTCCGGCGGAACCCCGCTCGCCCCCTGTCCAGTGGCAGGGGGCGACGTCGTCCGTGGGTGGTTCACCGCTGCGGTGGTTAACAGAATGGATAGCATGGCAATGCGCTTGCAGCCTGAGTGCGTCAAGACTACAGTGGCGGATGTCTTCGCGGGTTTCGTGAATGCGCGGAGCCCCGGTCGCAACTTGCCTGCGACCGGGGCTCCGGAGGCTGTGCCCTGGGTGGCGTGCGATGCAGAGGCGAGCCCAGAACATTCGTCTACCACGTTAGCACGACGCCTCCACGGAAGCGTCAGGGCGGGGGAACCATGAGTAATCGTCTACCCGAGTGGATGGCCCGGGACCTGTCCCTGCCGCGCCTGCGCCGCTATATCCGCGCCGCGCACGGTGACGCGCGGGCGGCCGAGCGACTGTACTGGTGGAACGTCGAGGCGTCGGCCGCGCTGGTCGGCCCCCTGCACTGCCTGGAGCTGGCTTTGCGCAACGCCCTGCACAGCGCGCTCGTACGACATCACGGTCGACCGGACTGGTGGGAGGCCGCGCCCTTGAACGAGCGTAGTCGTCGGCTTGTGGACAGTGCCAGCCGCTCGTGTGGGCGTCGCCTGCGACGTACGACGCCGGACGACGTCGTGGCCGAACTGACCCTGGGCTTCTGGGTGTCGCTGCTCAGCTCCGGCTACGACCGGCACTTCTGGGTGCCGGTGCTGCACTCCGCGTTCCCGCACTACGGCGGACGTCGTGACGACCTGTACCGCGACCTGACCTCACTGGTGCTGCTCCGCAACCGGGTCATGCACCACGAGCCGGTCCATCATCGGCACCTCGCGGCCGACCATGGCACCCTTTACCGCGTGCTCGGCCACCTCAGTCCCGAATTCGCCAAGGAGGCGCAGGCCATGGACCGGTTCCCGGACGTGCTCACCGACCGGGTGGCCGTCCTGGGCGGAACCCGGCCGCCTCGGTTCTGACGTAGGGACGAACTGATGTTGTGAAGGATCGGCTCGACGGAAGGAGAGGCGCCATGACGACCGGCTCCGGTGCGCCCTCGCCCGGCGCGGCGGCGATGTCGGGTGTGTTGCTGTCCCGGCCAGAGATCGCGCGCCTCGCGGGGGTGAAACGTCCCGCCGTCACCAACTGGGAACGGCGCTACCCGGAGTATCCCGCTCCGGTCGGCGGAGACCCCGAGCTGTTCCGCGCCGACGAGGTGCTGGCATGGCTGGCTTCCCGGACCATCCCCGCGAACGCCCTGCTTCCCGACGAGCCGACAGGTACGACCTACGGTGACCGGTTTCGTGCGGGCCTGCCCGGCGGGACGGCCGGCGGTCTGCTCCGCGCGGTCGAGCGGCTCGCGGGACCGGATGCGGACCGGATGCGGGGGCCGATGCCGCTGGACCGGTATCTCCACTTCCTGCTGTACCTCGTCATGGTCCGGGTGGTGGAGGGGGCCGAGGGCCTGGCCAAGGTCGTGGACGCCTTCGCCACGGCGGACGACGCGTACGACTTCCCGGCAAAGGATTTTCCGCGCCCTCTGCTGACCGAGCTGTCCGGCACGCTGGAGCGCACCCCCAGCGGGTCCGAGCAGGAAGCCCGCGAGGCGTTCGACCACGTCCTGACACTCTGGCGTGCCGCGTACGCACGGGAGGGCGGCGCCTTTCTCACCCCGCCTTCCGTGAGTCGGGTCATGGCCGAAGCCCTGGCTGCCCTTCGGCCCGGGGCGGTGTACGTGGAAGATCCGTACGCCCGCACCGGCGAACTGCTCGTCGCCTACCTGCACGCCGTCGCCGCACACGGCGGCGCCGAACCGCCTCGGGTCGCCGGCCAGGTGCCCGGGAACATGGAGCGCCAGGTGGCGGAGTGGAGCCTGCGGGTCCACCACGGGCTCAGGGCGCAGCTCGGCGAGGGGCCCGTCACCCCGGCGCTCGATCCCCTCGGCCTTCGGGGCGAATTCGACGTGCTCCTCACCAACCCTCCCTTCGGCCGCCTCCCGGAGGACGTGGCCCCACCCCCGTACTGGACGTACGGCCCCGCCCGCCGGACCGAGTACGACTGGCTCCAGTACGCCGTCGCACGGCTCGCACCCGATGGCCGGGCCGCCGTACTGATGCCGGCCGGAGCCTCGTTCAACACCGGGGCCGCCGAGGCGGTACGCGGAGGGCTTGTGGCGGCCGGGGCCGTGGAGTGTGTGATCGCGCTGCCTGCCGGGCTCTTCACGCTCACGGCCGTCAAGACGCAGATCTGGTTCCTGCGCGCCCCCGGCTCCGGTGGAACCCCCGACCCCGACGTGCTGTTCGTGGTCGGCGAGCACCTCGGACACCAGGTCACCCGGACCCAGTGGGCCCTGTCCGACGACGACATCGCCCGGCTGGTGGGGGAGTACGTGTCCTGGTACCGAGCAGACGCGGCCGGGACTGCCTTCGAGGGCACCCGGGGCCTGAGCCGGGCCGTGCCGGTGGCGGACATCGTGGAGCACGGCCACAGCCTGGATCCCGTGCGGTACGTCCGACCTCCAAAGCCGGGCTCCGCCGCCCGCACGGCCGGTCCGGAGGAGATCCGGGGGCGGCTAGCCGGGCTGACCGACGAGATCGCCGCCCTGCGCGCTCGGGCGGACGCGGCCGAGGCCGAGGCAGCCCGGTGGCTCGGGAGGTACGGACTGTGACGGACCGACGGACCGAGGAGTCTCCGCCGGCGAGCAGCTGGCCGACCCGCTTGTTGAAAGACCTGTGGGCCTCAGCCCAGGCTGGGCCGAGTCGGCGTCCTGAGGACAAGGACCTCACCCGGGCCGACGGTGGCGTCCCCGTCGTACTGCCACGCGACCTTCGGGGCCTGAGGATCGTCACCGGAGAACCCTGGGACGTACCCGCGATTCCGTGGGACCGGGCGCGGACACTGGCGAAGTACGAACTCGCCGAAGGGGACATCCTCCTCACCCGCACCGGCACGGTGGGGCCGTGTGCACTGGTCACCGAGGAACACACGGGTTGGCTGTTCCACCCCAACCTGGTGCGGCTCAGGCTGCCCGAGACGGGACTCGTCGGAGCCGCGTACCTCGCCGCCTATCTGAGCGCGACCACGGCACAGGACTGGATCCGGACCCGGACGGCCGGTTCGGTGATCCCCTCGCTGAGCCTCCGCACTCTGGGGGAGCTGCCCGTCGTCCTGCCACCGCTCGCCGAGCAGGAGGCGATCGGCGCGACGCTCGCCGCGCTCGACGACAAGATCCAGGTGTATTCGGAGATCACCCGCGCCACCCGTGCGTACCGCGCCGTGCTCGCCGACGCCTTGCTGAACGGTGTCCTGTCGGCGGACCCCCTGACCCCGCCCGGCCCGCCCTAGACTGGACCCGTGGTGAGCACCGACTGGAAGAGTGACCTCAGGCAGCGCGGCTACCGGCTGACGCCGCAGCGGCAACTCGTGCTCGAAGCCGTGGACACCCTGGAGCACGCGACCCCCGACGACATCCTCGTGGAAGTACGGAAGACGGCGTCGGGGGTCAACATCTCCACCGTCTACCGGACCCTGGAGCTCCTGGAGGAGCTGGGGCTGGTCAGCCATGCCCATCTGGGGCACGGGGCGCCGACGTACCACCTGGCCGACCGGCACCACCACATCCATCTGGTCTGCCGGGACTGCGAGAACGTCATCGAGGCCGATGTGTCGGTGGCGCAGGACTTCACGGCGAAGCTGCGCGAGACCTTCGGGTTCGACACCGACATGAAGCACTTCGCGATCTTCGGCCGCTGCGAGAGCTGCACACTCAAGGCCGCACCTGCCAAGTCGTAGGCTTGGCGTATGAAAAGCCCTCTGCTGTCCCTGCCCGGCGCCGTCCCCGCCGAGGGGGTGGACGAAGGTGTCGCCGCGCACTACGGCGACCTGTTCCGCGAACAGCGCACCCTCGCCGACGGCACCGGATTCGTCGATCTCTCCCACCGGGGCGTGATCACCGTGTCCGGGGAGGACCGGCTCAGCTGGCTGCACCTGCTCCTCACCCAGCACGTCAGCGACCTCCCCACGGGTGAGGCCACCGAGGCGCTGATCCTCTCCGCCAACGGCCACATCGAGCACGCGCTGTACCTGGTCGACGACGGCACCACCGTCTGGGCCCATGTCGAGCCCGGCACCCAGGAGACGCTGCTCGCGTACCTGGAGTCGATGAAGTTCTTCTACCGGGTCGACGTGGCCGACCGGACGGACGACATCGCGGTCGTCCACCTCCCGGCCGGTTCGATCACGCAGATCCCCGAGGACACGGTCGTCCGTGAGACGCCGTACGGCCGTGATCTGTTCCTGCCGCGCGCCGGCCTGGAGTCGTTCGCGGAGCAGGCGGGCCCGGCGGTGGGTCTGCTGGCGTACGAGGCGCTGCGGGTCGAGCACCACCGCCCCCGCCTCGGCTTCGAGACCGACCACCGCACGATCCCGCACGAGCTGGGCTGGATCGGTACGGCGGTGCATCTGCAGAAGGGCTGCTACCGGGGCCAGGAGACCGTCGCCCGGGTGCAGAACCTCGGCAAGCCCCCGCGCCGCCTGGTCTTCCTCCACCTCGACGGCAGCGAGGTCCACCTCCCGCCCCGCGGCGCGGAACTCCGCCTCGCCGAGGACGGCCCCGAAGGCCGCAAGCTCGGCTTCGTCACGACGTCCGTACGCCACCACGAACTGGGCCCGGTGGCCCTCGCGCTCATCAAGCGCAACGTGCCGGTGGACGCGAGGCTGATGGCGGACACGACGGCCGCGGCGCAGGAGACGGTGGTCGAGCCGTAGGAGAGGGCTCCTCGGACGGGCGTCCTACATCTCCAGCAGCACCGTGAACGGGCCGTCGTTCGTCAGTCCGACCCGCATGCTCGCCCCGAACCGCCCCGTGGCCACCGTCGCCCCCAACGCCCGCAACCGGGCGACGACCTCCTCCACCAGCGGCTCGGCGATGTCGCCGGGCGCCGCCGCGTTCCAGGTGGGCCGGCGCCCCTTGCGCGCGTCGCCGTACAGCGTGAACTGGCTGATCACCAGCAACGGCGCGTCCACGTCGCTGCACGACTTCTCGTCGCGCAGCATCCGCAGGGACCACAGTTTGCGGGCCAGCTGCGCCGCCTTCTCCTCGGTGTCGTCGTGCGTCACCCCGACGAGGACGCACAGCCCCTCGCCCTGGATCTCGCCGACCGTCTCACCGTCGACGACGACACTCGCGCCGTCGACCCTCTGCACCACCGCTCGCATGCCGACCATCATGCCGCCGACGTCCATCAACCGTGTGTGAGGGGGTCCCTCGTGCGGGGGGTTTGTGATCACCGGGGTTTGAAGGGTGCTTTGCCCGGTCTTTCTTATTGATCCATTACCGCCCATCTGGGGTGGATCGCGGGGACTCGGTCACAAAGCGGCCACCGAGAGTGGCACCATGCTCACACACACCGGTCGAGGGGACGGTTGAGGCGCATGAGCACATCGAGTACCGGGCAGCCCCCGGGGACTGCGACGTTTACCCGTACGACCCCGGGGCCCGGCCCCGGTATCCGCCGGCCACCGGTCCAGCGCACGGACAGCGGACCGCTGCCGCCGCCGGACCCGGCCGAGCACGATCTGTCCCGGCTGCGGCTGCCCGAACTGCGCGCGCTGCGCCGGGACGCCCAGCGGGACGAGGCCGACCTCAGCTATCTGCGGCGGTTGCTCCAGGGCCGGATCGACATCCTGCGCGCCGAGCTGGCCCGCCGGGGCGGCGCGACGGAGCCCGCGGCCGCCGACGAGCCGACGGCGCTCGTGGACCGTCTCTCGGCGATCCTCACGGACACCCCGGCCCGGCACCGCTCCTCGGCCCGGCACGTCACCGTGGGCACGCCGTACGGCGAGGAGTACCGTCGGCTCGCCGCCGAGCTGCTCGACGAGGTCGAACTCTCCGACCTCCGGGCCCGCACCGACGACGAACTCACCGCCGGGCGCGCCCGACTCGTCCACCACGAGCGGCAGATCTCCGGCCGCCGCCAGCGTCTGCAGCGCACCGCCGACGACTGCAGCGCGGAGATCGCCCGCCGCTACCGGGAGGGCGAGGCCCAGGTGGACGACCTGCTCACCTGACCGCCGGACCCCGCGCCCTCGCAGGGGCGCGGGGAACTGTGCGAGAAGCCCCACCGGACCCGCGCACGGGGGTCGAAGGGGCGCAGCCCCCGGGGGAGGAACGGGCGGAGGGGCGGGCAGGGGAGGCGGGCAGGGAGGCGGGGGCGGGAAAAAACCCGAGACACACCGCGGAGCGACCCCTAGCGTGGCCCCATGAGCTCCTCCCGCGACATAGCCGTACGCCCCGTCACCGAGGACGAGATCCCGGCCTGGCTGAACGCCCTGAACACCGGCTTCCTCCGCCCCCCGGAGTCCCTCTCCGAGCAGGAGCTCAAGGACCGCTCGTCCCACATCGACCCGTCCCGGACCCTCGCCGCGTTCGACGCGTCCCGCGCCCACACGCCGCTCGCCCCCGCCGACACCGCGCAGGTGGTCGCGACGTTCCGCTCGTTCCCGCAGGAACTCACGGTCGTCGGCGGCCGGACCGTCCCCGCCGACGCCATCTCGAACGTCACGGTCAGCCCCACCCACCGCCGCCGCGGCCTCCTCACCCGGATGATGGCCCAGGACCTCACCGCCGCGAAGGAGCGGGGCGACGTCGTCGCCACCCTGATCGCCGCCGAGTACCCGATCTACGGCCGCTACGGCTTCGGCCCCGCCACCTGGACCACCGAGTACACCGTCGACGTGCCCCGCACCGGCCTGGACCCCCGCTGGTCGGGCCCGGCGGACGGCGGCCGGGTCGACCTCGTCGACGGCGCGGCCGTACGCGCGCTCGGCCCCGCCCTCCACGACCGTCTCCGCCACGCCCTGCCCGGCGCGGTGAGCCGCGACGAGCGCTGGTGGCGCGTCAACACCGGTGACCTGCGGACCGGTTCCTCCTGGACCGATCCGTTCTACGCCGTGTACCGCTCGGCCGCCGGTGAGATCGAGGGCCTCGTCTCCTACGAGGCCGACGACAGCTGGCAGATGAAGCAGCCGCAGAACACGGCCGACGTCAACTGGCTGATCGCGACGACCCCGGCCGCCGAGCGCGCCCTGTGGCACTACCTCTGCTCGATCGACTGGATCACCAAGGTCAAGTCGGGCTGGCGGGCCCCCGACGACCTGCTGCCGCACTTCTTCCCCGACCCGCGCGCCGTGAGCGTCACCACCCAGGCGGACTGGCTGTGGGTGCGGATCCTGGACGTCGTACGGGCGCTGGAGGCGCGTACGTACGCGGGGACCGGGACGCTGGTGCTGGAGATCGTCGACGCGGGCGGCTTCGCGGACGGGCGCTACCGGCTGGACGCGGGCCCCGACGGGGCGAGGTGCGTCCCGACGAGCGAGGACGGAGAGCTGGTGCTGGACGCCTCCGACCTGGCGGCGCTGTGGCTGGGCGACGAGTCGGCCGTACGGCTCGCCGCGCTCGGCCGGGTGCGGGAACAGCGGAAGGGCGCCGCCTCCGTAGCCGACGCCCTGCTGCGGACGTCCAGGCGCCCATGGTGCCCGGACATCTTCTGACCTTTCGTGATGGGTGCGGAATCCGTAGCTGTTCAGTTGTGATTGTGGCTGCGCATTCAGTTGTGGCTGATCCATTCAGTTGTGGCTGTGCGGACCGGTCGGGCTCCCGGCTCCCCTCCGGAGGGGAGGTCGATCGGTCGGTCTCGGTGTCACCAACAGTCAGCAGGTTCAACCATGTTGTGAAAGTTGGCGACCAACTCTTCCTTACTTATCTCCGCTTGGAGTCGTCTCATAACCACCTTCCCACGAACTGCACAAAGATGGCGAGAAGTTGTAGTGTTTGTTCGTGGAGCGGGAACGCACGGCCGTCGATGGACGGAAGTCGTCACAGCGGCCCCAGAGGTCACATCGCGAGGTGGCCGACGTGTTGCGCGGCCGGATCAGGTCCGGCGAGCTGCGACCGGGTCAGCGCATGCCCACCCAGGCCAAGCTGGCCGACGAGTTCGGCGTGGAGCGCGGAGCCGTCCGGCAGGCCCTGCGCATCCTGCAGTCCGAACACCTGCTCACCAATGTTTCCAAGGGCAGTCCGGCGACCGTCGCCCCACGCTCGGGGACGGCGGCCGTCGGCGGGCCGGAGGCGGCCCCGCGGCCCACGATGGTGGAGCTCGCCCCGCGTGTCTCCGCGGCCTTCGCGGCCCCGCACGTGCGCATCGACGCCCTGTGCCTGACCTCCGTGTCCCTCACGCTCGCCGTGGGTGAGTCGTTGCGCGAGATTCACGCGGGGCGATTGAATCCGGCCAGGGTCGATGTCCGGGTGATGCTGCCCAGCCGGGACATCCCGCTGGCCTTCCCGGCCCCGGTCGACGCCAAGGTCGACGGCCGGCTGCAGCGCCGCTGGCTGGCCCACCGCAACGCCCAGGGGCAGGTGCTCAGGCACAACCTGCTGGCCCTGCGGTCCACGCACCACATCGACGTCCATGTCTCCTTCCGCGCGCTGCCCTTCACCCCGCCCGTGAAGCTGTACCTCCTCAACGGCCGGGAGGCGCTGTTCGCGTACTACACGGTCCAGCGGAAGGAGGCGGAAGTGGACAGTGAGCAGCTGGAGATGTACGACGCCGAGGGCACCCAGTCGACGCTGTTCGCGTTCGAGCGGGGCCCGGCCGCCGCTCCGCGGGACACGGCCTTCGTCGAACAGTCCGGCCTGTGGTTCAACGCGCTGTGGGAGACGATCAGCTCGGACCTGCTGCTCACGAGCTGACGGGCCGGCGAGCGCACGAGCTCACGACCACCGCTGGCTGTCTCACATCGCGGGTCCGGCGAACATCAGGGCCAGGATGACCGCGCCGATCGAGCTGCACGTGTGGTTGTTCGCCTTCAGCCCGACGGTGAGGAACAACAGGCCGACGGCTCCCATGGTGCCGTAGCGCCACTCGACGAAGCGCTGGAGGGCGACGACGACGAGGGCGGAGGCGAGGGCGATGGCAGCGGGCATGGTGGTACCTCCTCCGAGGGGCTGGGTGCCGTGCGGCGATGCGGCGGCGGTGTGGCGGTGGTGCGGCGGTGACCAAGGGGCCGGTGAGAATCAGAAGCCCTGCCAACTTAACCAAGTTGGCAACCAACTTGGTTTAAATGGTTCCCATTTGGTCAAGGTTTATAACCACCTTGCGGTGAACTCCCCAAAGATGGATGAGAGTTGTACCGTTTGGTCGTGACTCAGGAGAACGTTGCAGTGAACGGCAGCAGAAAGCTCTCGTCCCAGGAGATCGCCGACACCCTGCGGGAGCGCATCCGCGGCGGCGCACTCAGGCCCGGTGAGCGCCTGCCCACCCAGGCCGAACTGGCGGAGGAGTTCGGCGTGGAGCGCGGCACCGTCCGTCAGGCGCTGCGCGCCCTCCAGGAGGACGGGCTGCTGAGCAACGTGAGCAAGGGGAGCCCGCCCAGGGTCGCCGAGACCGTCCACCCCGGGGACGAGCCTCAGCCGACGATGGTGGGCCTCGGCCCCCGCCTCGCCGCGGCCTTCTCCGCGCCGCACGTCCGGATCGACGCGGCCTGCCTCACCGCCGAGACCCTGATGCTGGCCCTCGGTGAGCCGGTCCGCCGCATCCACGAGGGGTCGATCCGTCCCGAGTCCATCGACGTACGCATCCTCCTGCCCTCCCGGAAGATCAACCTGGCGTTCCCGGTACCGGTGGAGGGGCGGGGGACGGACGACGAGGACCCGGTCCACAAGCGCTGGCTCGACCAGCGCAACGCCCAGATCCGCGTCCTGCGCCACAACCTCCTGGCCCTGCGCACGTCCCACCAGCTCGACGTCCGCGTCTCCTTCCGCGCGCTGCCGTTCACCCCGCCCGTGAAGCTGTACCTCCTCAACGGCCAGGAGGCCCTGATCGCCTACTACATGCTTCTGCAGCGCGAGGAGCAGATGGCGGACGGCCCTCTGCAGATGTACGACGCCTTCGGCACCCAGTCCCTCCTCTTCTCCTTCGCGAAGGAGACGGGCCCCCGCGACGCGGCCTTCGTCGATCAGTCCCAGCAGTGGTTCGACGCCCTCTGGGAAACCATCACGACGGACCTGACACTCTCCTAGTGACTCCTGATACGACGCAGACCGAACCGGTGACGGCAGAGACAGAGCTCCTGCGAGCGCTGATCACCCCGGTTCGTCACGTTCTCTTCGACTTCGACGGACCCATCTGTCGACTCTTCGCCGGGCACACGGCGGAGCAGGTCGCGAGGGATCTGGTGAACTGGCTGGAGGGGCAGGGACTGAGCGGGCTGCTCACCGACGAGGAGCGGGTCCACTCCGACCCGATGGTCGTGCTGTACGCGGTCAACAGAAGGCATCCGCGCAGCGACCTGGTGACGGAGCTGGAGGAGCGGCTCACCGGGCAGGAACTCAAGGCGGTCCCTTCCGCCATGCCCACGGCGTACGCCGATCCGCTCATACGCACCTGGTTCGCGAAGGGCGGCCGGCTGGCGGTGGCCAGCAACAACTCGGCACGCACCGTGTCGAGTTACCTGGCCGGCCGGGGCCTCGCCGAGTGCTTCGTCCCGCACCTGTACGGGCGCACCGGCGATCTCGATCTGCTGAAGCCGGACCCGCACTGCCTGAACCGGGCTCTGAACGCGCTGGGAGCCGCTCCCTCCACGGCCCTGATGATCGGTGACACCCCCACGGACCGCGTCGCGGCCGCGCGGGCCGGAGTACCGTTCCTCGGCTACGTGCGAAGCGACCGGAAGGAGAAGCTGCTGAGGGACGCGGGCGCCGAGGTCGTCGTGCGGTCGCTGCAGCCCGTGCTGCGTGTGCTGCGGTCTCAGGCCTGAGCCATCAGCAGCAGGAAGACCACGGCTCCGGCGGACAGGAACGTGGTGTTGCGGGTTCTGACGCCGATGCCGAACAGCACGAGGAACGTGACCCCCAGCGCTCCGTACCGGGTTCTGAACAGTTGCTCCATGCCGAGTACCGTCACGGTCAACAGCAGTTGCATGAACGCCATGGGAACCAGCCCCCCATTTATCCGTGATGATCCATCAACAACCGTTCCAATTGGCCTGGTTGACTTGGATTGGATGTGCCCTGACTGGTTGATCCCTTAACGGGCCTGCCAATTTTGTTACGAGCGGCCAGTCAACCCGAGCAGTCAACTCGCCCGCCAATGTGACTGAAGACGGTTTGCGCCACGCGCAGGAGAGGTACGGTCGCGGTGTGAGCGCAGGACGTGCAGACGGCGGCGGGAGGCGGTTCAACTCCCTTCTGGAGGAGCTGCGCGCCCGTATCGCCGACGGCAGGTACGCCCTGGACAGCAACCTGCCGCCCCAGCGTGAACTCGCCGACGAGTTCAGCGTCTCGCGTGACACCGTGCAACGGGTGCTGCGCGAGCTGAAGAGCGAGGGCTGGATCGAGTCCCTCCAGGGCAGCCACTCGAAGGTGGTGAAGAGTCCCATCCACTCGGGGCGGGAGCCCCAGGCGGCGCCCAGGCTGCGTGCCGCGCTGGGGCCGTTCGTCAGCCGGGCCTTCGCGCAACCCGTGGTGAAGCTGGACGTCTTCACCCTGACGTCGGAGAGTCTGGACGCGCATGTCCGGCTGCAGGCCGAACACATCCGGACCGGCGGGCTCGCTCCCCCGCAGCGCATCGAGCTGCGGATGCTGCAGCCCGACGGAACGGTGGAGCTGCCGTACCCCCGGGCCATGCACCCCGTCGCCGAGTTGGGCGAGGCAGGCCAATTGGACCGGTTGCAGGACCAGATACAGGAGCGGCTCCGGGAGATCACCCGACGTCACACGACCTCGTTGCGCGTGGCGCTGCAGGACCTGCAGACGGAGGGCCTGGTGCCGTCCGTCGAGGTGGAGGTGCGGTTCGTCCCGCTGGTCCCCACCTTCAAGCTCTATCTGCGCAGGGGCGTGGAGGCGCTTTTCGGCCCGTACGAGGTGGTGGAGCGCCCCATCCTGCTCGACGACGGGACGGAGATCGACGCCCTGGACGTGCTCGGTCTGGGATCGACCCTGACCCGGCACGTCAACGACGAGGGAGACCCCAACTCCACCGGGTCGGTGTTCATGGAGAGCATGCAGACCTGGTTCGACTCCTGCTGGAAACGGCTCGCCTCGACCTCCTAGCGCGGGCGGCGGGGGCGGATGCGTGCGCTGGGCCCCTACGGCGGGCGTCACGCTCTCGCGCCGATTTCGCGACTTGGTCAAGCTGCCTGAGCGCGGAGCACTACAGTGTGCCCACTCATCTCGCGGCGCATGCACACCGCGATGCACAACCTTTCAGGAGTGACCTTTGGGCCGTTCGCCAGTGCCCGGGTCTTCCGCTCCGCGGACGGAGCCGGACGACGCCTTCGACAGCCTCGTGGCGTATGCGAGGGCCGAGGGGGAGCCCAGCCGGGGCCACCACAACCTGAACTACGTCGTGCGGCCGTCGGAGGAGATCAGCGCCGGACTGCCGGCGCTGGCGGGTCATGACCGGGTCACGGTCCGGCAGAGAATGCGCGACGCGCTGCCCGTCGTGATCCGGACCTGGCAGGACGAGTCGGAGGTCCTCAGGTCGATCCGTGGTGAGCTGCCTCATGTTCCGCAGTGCCTGGTCAAACACGGGGACGTCACGGTCCTGAGCTATGTGCAGGGTGTGCCGCTCTCCACCATCTGCCGCAGCGGCAAACCGTTGGAGCCCCACCTGATCTCCGCTCTCGTCGGCCTGCTGGCCGACATGACGCAGGTGAAGAGGAAGGACCTGCCGCCGCTGCCGCAGTCCTGGCCCCGGACCAGCCGGGACAGCCGGGCTTTTCTCAGGACGCTGGCGCTCGCGACCGAGGAGCAGATCAGGCAGCCCAACTGGAGCAGGTTCGGCGGGCTGTTCGCCTCGCTCGGCATTCCCGACGACGCGATGGTGCGGTTCGCGGAGCGTGTGCCGGCGATGGTCAGCCGTCCCTTCGGCCTGCTCCACACGGATCTGCACCGTGACAACGTGATCTTCTCCTACCACGGTGACCCGCCGCTGATCTGCGTCGACTGGGAACTGGCGACCTACGGTGACCCGGTGCACGACCTCGCCACCCACCTGGTGCGGACGGCCTACCCGCGGGAGCAGTGGGTCGAAGTGACGGACGCGTGGCGCGCGGCCATGGAGCAGCGGCGCAGCAAGGCGGTCAACGGGGTCGAGCGGGATCTGCGGCACTACGTCGCGTTCGAACAGGCTCAGTCCGTCTACCCCGATGTGATGCGCGCGGTCACCTCGCTCGGCGGGCACCTCGACCAGCGGGACGTTGATGCCGCGACCCAGGCCGTGCACCGGGCGCTGCTGGTGGCCGAGGAGCCCCTGCGGCTCAAGAACGTGCCGGACCGCAGAGCCATCGAGCGGATTCTCGTGAGCTGGTACGTGTCCAACGGCAAGCAGCACATTCGTGACAGGCGGGTGCAGTCCATCCCCTGGCGGGCCGACAAGCGGGTGCGGCTGCACCCGAAGTTTCCTGCCTGGGCCGTGAGGGACGCGCTGTTCGCGGAGGGTGCCGCATCGGCGCACCATGTGTTCAAGGGGACTGCCCATCTCAGTACGGCTGTGCAGGTCCGGGGCATCCCCTTCCCGGTCATGGTGCGACGGAAGGTCGGAGCGGCCAACCCCCGGGAGAGGCGGTTCCTGAACGAGCACGCCGTCCTGATCGCGATCGAGAGGTCCGGGGTGAACGTGCGCGCCCCGAGGGTGCTGGCCCTGGGTGACAGCCACCCGAGCCTGAGCGACCGGTTCACCATCCACACGTACGAGGGTCCGGAGGGCGAGATCCGGCACCCGGACCATCCGGCCGAGGGTCTGTTGCCGCACGAGGCCGACGATCTCGTCGACCAGCTCAACGAGCTGACCCGGGTGGACTGTGAGGAGCTGGGTTCGGACACCCTCGGCCATGACTTCTGGCAGGGGCTGCGCACCGAACTGCTGCGCATGGTCGACGAGCTTCCCAAGGAGACGCTGGCGCTCGCGAGGGAGCTGGGACTGCCCGGAAACATCCGCCGCCTGGGCGAACTTCTCGACCGGCACATGGTGACCCCGCGCCGGTCCGTCCTGCTGCACGGCGACCTCAACCCCTGGAACCTCGTGCGCCGAGGCCGCGGTACCGGGTTGACCCTCATCGACTGGGAGATGGCGATGGTGGGCGACCCGCTCTACGACCTGGTCCGTCACATACACCTGACCCCGACGCTCCCCGACATCCGCGACCGGCTGTTCACCCGCTGGGCCCGGACGCTGCCGGAGGACTGCACCAAGGGATGGCCGGACGACTGGCGTGTGTACCGGTGGATCGAAACCGTCCGCTCCGCCTACGTGGACCTGGACCGGCTGGTCACCGGTGACAGCCTCGACGCCCCCAACGTCCGTCGGGCGGTCGACACCTACGCCATGACCCTGGCCTCGGCGACCGCGTCCCTCGGACTCGGGGTCAAGCCGACCAACCCCTATCTCGCCCAGGCACTGCCCCGCCTCGACGTGGGACCCGGCAGGACGAGCTGAGCCACGAAACGGACGACCGGGCTCCGGGGCGGGGGAGTCCCGGGAGCAGGTCCTCGCAAGTCCGTGAGCAGGACTCGGCCTGCGTAGGCTCGACCGTATGAGTGAGACCGGTCTGCGTGAGCGCAAGAAGCAGCGGATGTACGAGCGTGTGTCCGAGGTCGCGATCGGGTTGTTCCTGGAGAAGGGGTTCGACGCCGTGTCCGTGGCCGAGGTGGCCGCCGCCGCGGAGATCTCCAAGCCGACGCTGTTCCGGTACTTCCCGGCCAAGGAGGACCTCGTGCTCCACCGGATCGCCGATCACGAGGAGGAGACGGCGCGGGTGGTCGCCGGGCGGGCCGAGGGCGAGTCGGTGGTGGCGGCCGTGCGGGCGCATTTTCTGGCGGGGCTGGCGCAGCGGGACCCGGTGACCGGGCTGAACGACCATCCGCGGGTGCTCGCGTTCCACCGGCTGCTCTACGGGACGCCGTCGCTGGTCGCGCGGGCGTACGGCCATCTGGACCGGGCCGAGGCCGCGCTCGCCGAGGTGCTCGGCGGCGGTCTCGACGCGCGGGTCGCCGCCGGGCAGATCGTGGCCGTACGGCGGGTGCTCGCGGAGGAGAACCGGCGGCGGATCGAGCGGGGGGAGCCCGTGGAGGAGGTCGAACGGGACGCCGTCGCCGCCGCCGAGCGGGTGTTCGGGCGGCTGGAGGAGGCGTTGCCGCTGGGGGTCGCGGGGGTTGAGGGCTGAGGCGTCGACACTCCGGCCCCTTCTGAGTCTCGGTAAAGAATTTAACTCGGTTACGTTATTTCGGTACGCTCGGTGGAATGACGTCTCTCGAACCCGCCGTCGACCCCGGCCTCCGCCGCACGCTCGCCCTTGAGCGCGCGTACCACGACAAATGCCGCGCCGCCCTCGCCGCCATGGTCGAAGGCGCCGGGGAGCAGGTCGTCGTCGGGGAGGACGTCTCCGCGTCGGGAGCGGACGCCGAAGTGCTCGGGTACCGGCTGCGCAGCCGGGCCAAGGAGATGCGGGAGCTGCCCGAGGGGCCGTTGTTCTTCGGGCGGCTCGACTTCGACGCGCACACGGACGCCGACCACGCCGGGCAGAGCTACCACGTCGGACGGCTGCGGATCAGCGAGGCCCCGGCCCTGCCGCCGCTCGTCGTCGACTGGCGGGCGCCGGTGTCGCGGGCCTTCTACCAGGCGAGTTCCCGTGATCCTCGGGGTGTCGCCGTCCGCCGCCGCTTCGGGTGGGCGCCGGGCAGCCGGGGCGACTCGGCCGACCTCACGGGGTGGGAGGACGAGTGCCTGGACCGCGGCGGCCCCGCACACGACGAGCCCGCCGTCCACCCCGGCAGCCTGCTCGCCGCCGAGATCGAGCGGCCCCGCCTCGGCCCCATGCGGGACATCGCCGCCACCATCCAGCCGGAGCAGGACGACCTGGTACGCGCCGACCTCGGCACCTCCGTCTGCGTCCAAGGTGCCCCGGGCACCGGCAAGACGGCCGTCGGGCTGCACCGTGCCGCGTACCTCCTCTACACGTACCCCCAGCGCATCCGCCGCGGCGGACTGCTGATCCTCGGCCCCAACCGCACCTTCCTCGCCTACATCGCGGAGGTGCTGCCGGCGCTGGGCGAGACGGGGGTGCGCCAGTCGACGGTCACGGACGAGATCGCCCGGCACCCGGTCACGGCGGAGGACGATGAGCGCGCGGCGATCGTGAAACACGACGCCCGCATGGCGGAGGTGCTCCGCCGGGCCCTGTACGCGAGGGTCGCGGGCGACAGCGCGCGCTTCCACCCCCTCGTCCTGGCGGAGGGGGCGTACCGCTGGCGGGTGTCCGGGGACGAACTGCGGCGGATCGTGGCGGACGTGCGGGCGCAGGACCTGCCCTACGGCGTCGGGCGGGAGCGCGTCCGGGCCCGGGTCGTGCGGCTGCTGCAGGTGCAGGCGGAGCGGCGGGCGGGGCCCCGCCCGAACGCGTGGGTGTACCGGATCTCGCGGTCGCGACCGGTCGGCGCGTACGTCGACGCCGTGTGGCCGAAGGTGCGGCCGGAGGAGGTGGTGGCCGGGCTGCTCGGGGGCCCGGACGCGCTGGCCGTCGCCGCGCAGGGGTTGCTCGACGCGGGTGAACGGACGGCCGTCCTCTGGGCGAAGCCTCCGCGTACGTGGCGGTCGGCCCGCTGGTCGGCCGCCGATCTCGTCCTCCTCGACGAGGTCGCGGGGCTGATCGCCCATCCGGAAGGCTACGGCCATGTCGTCGTCGACGAGGCCCAGGACCTCTCCCCGATGGAGTGCCGCGCGATCGCCCGCCGGGCGGCCTACGGCTCGGTGACCGTCCTCGGCGACCTGGCCCAGGGGACGACCCCCTGGGCCGCCCGCGACTGGCCCGGACTCCTCGCCCACCTGGGCAAGCCGGAGGCCCACATCGTCCCGCTCACCACCGGGTTCCGGGTGCCGCAGGCCGTCGTAGGGCTGGCGAACGGGCTGCTGGGACGCCTGGGAGTGGAGGTACCCGCCGCCCGGTCCCTGAGGAGGGACGGGGAGCTGCGGATCAGGAGGGTGGAGGTCGCGGCTGAGGCCGGGGGCACGGGTGGGGCGGTTCCCAGGGCTCTCTCCAGGGCCCTCCCCGGAACCGCGTCCGAGACCGTCGCCGCCGTGCGGGACGCGCTCGCGCGTGAGGGGTCCATCGGGGTCGTCGCGGCCGACGGCCCCGAGGTCGTACGGCTGCGGGAGGCCCTCGGCGAGGCCGGGATCGCCACGGGCGGACCGGGTGAACTCGGTGTGCGTGTAGCGGTGTTGGGGGCCGGGGAGGCGAAGGGGCTGGAGTACGACCATGTCGTGGTCGTCGAGCCGGCCGCGATCGTGGCGGCGGAGGGGCGAGGACTGCACCGGCTGTACGTCGTGCTCACGCGTGCCGTGTCCCGGCTGGACGTGGTGCACGCGTGGCCGCTGCCCTGGTGAGCGTTCCGTGTGATCGTGTTACCGGAAGGCGGCGGAGTCATGACCGTACCGGCACCTTGGCGCGCGAGGGCGTGGCTACGGTGAGCGGTGCCGGTGAGCGGCGCGGGCGCGAGCCCGTTCTCCCTCCCCCCAGGGGGCTCGCGCGCCGCTCACCGGCTGTTCAGGGAGCTGTCGGTACCGCGATGGCGTCCAGTACCGGGATCAGCTGCTCCTCCTCGTAGGTGAGGTGGGCTTCGAGTTCGGCGATGAGGCGCTCCACCTCGGGGAGTACGGCTTCGGGGGCGGCGTTCTCGGCCGTCACGGCCCGGCGCAGTTCCTCGCAGAGCGCGGCGATCCGCTCGTGCTCCTCGTGGAGTCGGGTGAGGGCCGGGACCAGTTCGGGGTGGCGGTCGGAGAGGTGGGGGAAGAGTCCGATGTCCTCGCCGGTGTGGTGGTTGTGGAGGCCCTGGCAGAAGGTGAGGCAGTTGACGCGGAGCTGGGCGCCGAGCCCGGGCCGGCCGTTGCTCGCGGTCAACTCCTTCTTGATCAGCGCGAGTTCGCGGCGGAAGGCGTCATGGACGACCTTGATGGCCTCGCCCATGGAACCGGCGTTGATGTTCGGGGGACCGGCCACGGGCACCTCGCGCAGGGCGACGACCGGGATCGTACGGTCCGTCTTCGCCTGGTACTCGGCCCACCCCGGCTCGTCCTCGACCGCCCGCGCGAACGCCCGGTCCCGCTCCTCACCGTCCAGGACGACGGCCTCGGCCTCGTAGGTGAACGCCCCGCTCTCCACGGTGACGCGGGGGTCGGCCGTGATGTTCCGGTACCAGTCGGGGTGCCGGGGCGAGCCTCCGGCCGACGCGATGACCAGGATCGTGCCGTCTCCGTCGGGGAGGTAGCCGAGGGGAGTGGTGTGCCGGTTGCCTGTCCGGGCGCCGGTGGTGGTGAGGAGGATCAGCCGGGCGCCCTCGAAATAGCCGCCCACCTCGCCGTGGCGGGCGCGGAACTCGTCGATGACCTGCTGATTGAAAGGGTTGGGCATTTTCTGCTTTCCGTTGATGGCCGTGCGACGGGGATTGTCACGGAATTCGGGCAGGGGTGATTGCCGCAGCGCGCGCGTCCGTGAATCGCCGACGGAATACGCGTCGGCGTGAATGCGTGACGGGGTGTCCACCGAAGGCGCGATGCGGTGGTGTGGAACGGGGGAGACACCGAAGAAATGCCGAGACCGCCGAGGAACAGCGAGAAACACCAAGGAAGGTGAAGCAGCGCCGCGGGGCGCCGGGCGACGCCGAGGGGACACGGGACGTCCGCCGACAGGCACCCGCGAGCATCACAAGCATCAGTGGTGTGCCAGGGAGGCACTCGATGAACTCGTGCGAGGGAGAACGGTGTTCGGTGCGCGCGACTTCAGCGGGCGGGCTTCTCGCCCGCCCCGGCCTCACTCGGAGGCCGGGCAACCAATCCACTCACGGCGCGAGGCCGACCCGGCAGTCATGCGGCAACCATATGGGGGCGGGCCGGTGCCGGGCAATGCGTATTCAGCCGGAATTACGGCCTGTTCCGGGAGGGCGGGACGGCGCACCCGGAAAGGAACGGCCTGCCCGTCGGGTCGGGTCAGGCATTTCGCTCGGCCTCCTCGGCGGCGCGTTCCAGGCGGGCCGTCGGCCCACCACGGCACCCTGCCGACGGTGTCCAGCGGCAGCGCGTCGAGCGTCGCGTCCGCGTGCGCCCAGGCCCGCCGGTAGAGCCCCACGACGTCCGCGCGGGACTCGTCGGCGGTGGCCCACATGTCCGCGTTGGCCTCGGCGTCGCTGTCGAGCCACGGCAGCGGTTCGCCCGAGGGGCGCCCGAAGGTGTCGCCGAGGTAGCCCAGTTCGACGCCGGCCGCGTGCTTGACGAGCCCCAGGAGGTTGGTGCCGGTCGGCGTCAGCGGACGTCGGACGTCGTACTCCGACAGCCCGTCGAGTTTCCACAACAGGGCGTCACGGGCGGACTGCAGATAGAAGCGGAGGTCGGCCTTGGCGTGCGGAGCGGCGGTGGTCATGAGCCCAGTCTGCCGCCCGCGCGGTCTCCGTCCACCGCCCCCTGGTGCCGGCCGCCCGTCTGCTCCGCCCGGGAAGGGAACTCGTACACGGTGAAGTCGGTGAGCCGGACGTAACCGAGCCGTTGGTAGAGGGCGTTGCTGGTGAGGTTGCCGGGGTCCGTGAACAGCACGACCTCCTTCGCGCCCTCGGTCAGCGCGGCGCGGCTCGCCTCGACCGTCACGGCGCCCGCGTAACCGCGGCCCCGTAGGCGGGCCGGGGTGTAGACGGGGTCCACCCGGCTCATCCCGCCGACGACCGAGGTCCTGGCCGCCATCGAGGCGGGGGTGCCGTCCGGGGTCTCCCAGAACGTGAAGTGCCGGTCGGCGAAGCGTGAGTCGGCCCAGGAGCCGGCGTCGATGAGGTCGATGGAGGACTGTTCGCCGACGTCGACGCAGAACTCGCGGCAGAAGCGGATGAGCTGTTCCCGGTCCTTCTCGCCCACGGCCCGCCCCCGGCCCTCGGGGAAGGGCTCCGGCGGGGTGAGCGTGCCGAGACGGTAGAGATGGAGCCGCGTACCGGGCACCGGTTCCGCGCCCGTCCGCCGCTGCCACGCCTCGGCGAACGCGGTGGACGCGTCATGGTCCCCGACGACGCCGCCGACCGGGTGCTGCAGCTCGGCCAGACGGGCGGCGAGGGCGTCGGCCTGTTCGTGGGTGAGGGAGGTGACGCTCACGGAGCCGGCGGGGGTCCGCTGGATGAAGGTCGCGTGGACCTCACCCTCGCGCTCCAGTCGGCCGAAAACAGGGCCCGTGGCGCCGTCCCGCGAGGGCACCCCTTCGGTTCGGTACTTCTCGGTCACCGTCAGCGGCATGGTGTGCAGGGCGGGGCGCGAACGCAGAAAGTCCCCGGCTCGGGCGTGAAAATCGTGGACGTCGGCGGTGAGGTGCCAGTCGTTCGGACGCATGCCTCATGCTTCCCCATCCCGCCCGGGCGCCCCGAACTTTCCAGCCACGGGAGTCCGGCGAAGGCGCCGGGAGCCATGGAAACCCACGAGAATCACGGAAACCCACGGGAGCCGCGCGGCATCCCGTGCCCATTCCCAGAAGATCTGCGTTGGTGAGGGTCGATGCTGCTTGGCGGGCACTGCGGGCGCCTCGCCGATGGGCGAACCTCAGCCGGCACCGGCGCACCATCAACGACTCCTTGCCCGGTCCCATCGCGAGCTGTCGCGAGTGGCGTGGCGCACTTTTGCAAGCGGGTGCTTGCAATAGTTAGCGGAGGTGGGGCATGGTGGAGGCATGGCATCGCTCAACGTCGGCAATCTCGGTGAGTACCTGCGTGAACAGCGGCGAAACGCGCAGCTGTCGCTCAGGCAGCTCGCCGACGCCGCCGGGGTGTCCAATCCGTATCTGAGCCAGATCGAGCGCGGGCTGCGCAAGCCGAGCGCGGAGGTGTTGCAGCAGGTCGCCAAGGCGCTGCGGATCTCCGCCGAGACGCTGTACGTGCGGGCCGGCATCCTCGACGCCGAGCGGGATCGCGACGAGGTGGAGACGCGCGCCGTCATCCTTGCCGACCCCACGCTGAACGAGCGGCAGAAGCAGGTGCTGCTCCAGATCTACGAGTCCTTCCGCAAGGAGAACGGATTCGAGATCGACATCGGCCTCGGACCCGGCACGGAGACGGAGCCCGAAGCATCCCCGGTCACCGGCCCCGGCCCGCGCGCGGCCGGTGACGGCGACGATGCCGGTCCACGGCAGACGGCGAGTTGACGACGTCGGTGACTTCGGCAACCTCGACGATCTCGACTGCGGTGGGCTCACCGCCCGCTGCGACGCCGGAGTCCCCGTCCGCGGACCGCGACCACACACACCCTCAGCTGCAAGCAACCCGGAGGACCAGCACCATGGCCATCACCGACGACATCCGCAAGGCCGTCACCGACCCGACCCCGTTCTACTTCGCCGCCGGCACCGCCGACCTCGCCCTGCAGAAGGCGAAGAAGGTCCCCGGCATCGTGGAGCAGCTGCGCGCCGAGGCGCCGGCCCGGATCGACGCCGTACGCCAGACGGACCCGAAGGTCGTCCAGGAGAAGGCGACCGCCCGGGTCAAGGAGACCCAGGAGACCCTGCAGACCAAGGTCACCGAGCTCATCGGCACCCTCGACACCGACCTGAAGAAGTTCGGCGAGACCGCTCAGGACCTCGCGCTGCGCGGCGTCGGTGTCGCCGCCGAGTACGCGGTGAAGGCCCGGGAGACGTACGAGAAGGTCGCCGAGCACGGTGAGCAGGCCGTGAAGACCTGGCGTGGCGAGGCCGCGGAGGAGATCGAGGAGCTGGCGATCGCCGTCGAGCCCAAGTCCAAGCCCGTCGAGGTCAAGGACGAGCCCGCGGCCGCCAAGCCGGTTCCGGCCCAGGCCGCGCCCGCTCCCGCCGCCAAGAAGGCCGCGCCGAAGAAGACCGCTCCGGTCCGCAAGGCGCCGGCCGCGAAGAAGACCACCCCGCCCGCGAAGTAGGCGGCAGGGCTGCGCCGCCCGGTGGGCGACATAGCCGACGGAGAGGTCGGCGACAGAGCGAGAGGTACCCGCGCGGTATCTCGGAGGTACCCGCGCGGTACTTCGCGGTATGGAGAACGGGCCGGGCACCTTTGGGGTGGCCGGCCCGTTCTACGGGTACGGTGGCCGCGTAGGAGTCGGCCTCGGCCTCGGCACCGGACAGCCGGTCTGCGGTCTGCGATCGGCAGTCGGATGAGCGAACAGAACGGGTGGTGTGGGTGGCATGCTGATGACGGGCTTCGTGGGGTTCCTGGGACTTCTGAAGATCGTCCTGATGGCTCTCGCCGCGTTCGGGCTCTTCGACGCCGCGTTCCGGCGTGAGGACGCGTTCCGCGCGGCGGACAAGCAGACCAAGGTCTTCTGGCTGATCATCCTCGGGATCGCCCTCGTCGTGAGCTATCTGTTCTCGATCCTGTCGTTCCTGCCGATCATCGGCGTCATCGCCAGCATCGTGTACATCGTGGATGTACGGCCCGCCGTCAAGCAGGTCTCGGGTGGTGGGGGCGGCGGCCGCCGCGGCTCCAGCAGTGACGGTCCGTACGGCCCGTACAACGGTGGCCGGTGACCTCCCGCGAGGTCAGGGCTCCCGGTCCAGCAGCAGGACCGCCACGTCGTCGGTCAGTTCGCCGCCGTTGAGGTCACGGACCTCGTTCACCGCCGCGCGCAGCAGATCCTCGCCGCGCAGCCCCTCGGCCAGCTGGCGGCGGACCATCTCGACCATGCCGTCCTGACCCAGCCGCTCCTTGCCCTGGCCGATCCGGCCCTCGATGAGGCCGTCCGTGTAGAGCATCAGACTCCAGGCGGCGCCCAGCTCGATCTGCGTACGCGGCCAGCGGGCGTTCGGCAGCAACCCGAGGGCGGGGCCGCCGTTGTCGTACGGCAGCAGCTCGGCCGGCGGGGTGGGGCGGATGCCGAGGCCGTAGCGCGCGATCAGCGGTGCCGGGTGGCCGGCGAGGCAGAGGCCCGCGCGGCGGCCGTCGGGGGCGATGTCGACCGTGCAGAGCGTCGCGAAGATCTCGTCGCTCTCGCGTTCGTGCTCCAGGACGCGCTGCAGCGTGGACAGCAGCTCGTCGCCGCAGAGCCCGGCGAACGTCAGCGCCCGCCAGGCGATCCGCAGCTCCACGCCGAGCGCCGCCTCGTCGGGGCCGTGCCCGCAGACGTCACCGATCATGACGTGCACGGTGCCGTCGGGGGTGCGGACGGTGTCGTAGAAGTCCCCGCCGAGCAGGGCGCGGGAACGGCCCGGCCGGTAGCGGGCGGCGAACCGCAGTGACGAACCCTCCAGGAGAGGCGTCGGCAGCAGGCCGCGCTCCAGGCGGGCGTTCTCCTGGGCGCGCAGCTTGGACTCGGTGAGCCGGCGTTCGGCCGTGTCCGACCGTTTGCGTTCCACCGCGTAGCGGATCGCGCGGCTCAGGAGCCGGCCGTCCAGTTCGTCCCGGAAGAGGTAGTCCTGTGCTCCGACCCGTACCGCCTCCGTGCCGCGTTCGGTGTCGCCGGAGTCGGTGAGGGCCAGAACGGCGTGGCGGGGGGCCAGTTGCAGGACGTGCTTGAGGACGGAGAGTTCGTCCTCGGGACGGTCGGTCGCCTCGGGGTCCGCGTCGGCGGGACGGGGCGGGGCCGGGAGTGCCAGGTCCAGCAGGATGCAGTTGACGTCGTCGGTCAGCAGCCGCTGTGCCTCGGTGAGGTTGCGGGCGGTGCGGACGCGGATCGGCTTGCCCGCGGAGTCGAGCAGCTCGGGCACGTTGAGGGAGCCGGCCGGGTCGTCCTCGATGAGCAGGACCGTGAGGTTGGTGGGTCCGCCGGGCTGTGCGGCGGGGCCGGGCAGGCCCGCGGGGCCCGTGGCGCGGTCGCCGTTCGGGCCGGGCGTGTTCGACTTGTCTGCAGGGGCCAGGGCCGAGGCGTTCATGGCCGCCCCCTCTCCGGACGGTCCGCCGGGCGCGGACGCGGCGTGCGCCTGACCACACTCCACGGCCGGGATCGCTCTCTGCCGCGGTACGGGTACGGGCATCGTGTTTGGGTTCCTTCCCTCCCCCCGAGGGCACGGCGGGGCGAGGGACCTCGACCCACCGACGGGGACCATAGCGCCACGCGCCGCCGCAACGGAATGCTCGGCGGGACGCCGGGCGGCAAACGGCCGGAGTCATATGCCGCATCATGTACCGCACTTGGACATGGCAGGGCTTTCTCCTGGGATGACGTATGTCACGCGGTGAAGGTTGAGCCGGGCGGGGAAGGTGGTGAGAGTCACGTGGGATGGGTCACGCGGGGTGGGTCGTGTGGGGCGGGTCGTGGCGGCGGGGTGCGGCGCTTGGCCGGTCAGCCGGTCAGCCGGTCAGCCGGTCAGCCGGTCAGCCGGTCAGCCGGTCAGCCGGTCAGCCGGTCAGCCGGTCAGCCGGTCGGCGGGGTAGCGGGTCAGCCGGTCGGCGGGATAGCCGGCCAGGCGGTCGGGCGGGGTAGCGGGTCAGTGGGGCGGCGGAGGCATCAGGGCCTGAGCCCCGGTCCCCTTGGACTCAGCCTGTGCGGGTCTGCCCGCGCCAACCGGCTCGACACCTGCGACGAGCTCGACATCTGCGACCGGCCCGGCACCGGAAGGCCCCAGCCCCCGGACTGGCTCGGCGTCCGCGACCCGCTGGGCCCCGGACAGGCCCGGTCCCGGACAGGCTCGGCGTCCGCGACCGGCTGGGCACTGGACAGGCGCGGCGTCGGTGAGAGGCCCGGCCCCGGACGGGCCCGGTGTCCGCGACCGGCCCGCCGTCTGCTCCCCGAGTCAACCGCTCACGCGTCCGGTCGTACGACTCCCAGGATCTGCATCGTCCCTGCTCCGGCGATCGACACCTTTCGGTTCGGGCGAGGGGCGTGGACCATGGAGCCGTTGCCCAGGTACATGGCGACGTGGCTGGCGTCGGCGTTGTAGATGATGAGGTCGCCGGGGCGCATGTCCTTGATGGCGATGTGCTTGAGCAGACGCCACTGTTCCTGGGACGTGCGGGGGATCGTCAGGCCGGCGGCGGCCCATGCCTGGCTGGTGAGGCCGGAGCAGTCGTAGGTGTCGGGGCCCTCGGCGCCCCATTCGTACCACTTGCCTATCTGGTCCGTCGCGAACTTCACCGCCCGCTTGCCCTGCGGGGACGCCTTGCCGTTGATCTCGTCGAGGATGCCGGAGCCCAGCCAGGTGGCCTGTGACTGCTGCGCGGCGTCCTCCTCCAGCTGCGCCAACCGCTCCCGCTCGTCGTCCTCCAGCTGGCCTTCCAACTCCTGGGCGGCGGCGATCTGCTTCTTGATCTTCTTCTTGGCCTTCTCCTTGGCCTTGCGGCTGGCCTCCAGCTTCTTCCAGCGCGCGGCGGCGTCCTTGGAGTACTGCTCCAGGTCCTCCTGGGTCCGGGTCATCTCGGCGAGCAGACCCTTGGCCGCGAGCTGGCCCTGGCGCACACGGTCCGCACCCTCCAGGAAGTCCTGGGGGTTCTCGGTCAGCCACAGCTGCACCTCGGGCGGAAGCCCGCCGCCGCGGTACTGGGCGCGGGCCGCGGCGCCGATCAGGTCCTGCAACTTGTCCAGCTTCGCGTGGCCCTGGTCGACCTCGTGGGCCAGATCGGTGATCTCCTCGGACTGCTTGTCGGCCTTCTCCTCGGCCGCGTTGTACGCGTCCGTGGCGACCGCCGCGTCGTGGTAGAGGCTCTCCAGCCTTGCGCGTACGGCTTCCAGCTCCTCGTTCGTCACGGGAGTCGGGTACGTCTCCGGCGTGCCGGACCCGCCCGCCGCGCTCGACGGGGAGGGGGTCGGCTCGGTCGGTTTCGTCTGGCTCGCGTACGCGTTGACCGGTGCGCCCAGCACGGTCATCGCGCAGACCACGGCCACGGCCGCCATGGTCAGATTCCGCTTGCCGGCTCCCATACCCCTTGCCCCCAACCTCGATAGAAACGGAGAAAACTGGTTAACCGTCAGTAACTTGCCAGTGCCCGGTGATCGTGTCACGGCCTCGCGTGATCCAACAGGGGTGAGCGGCGACGAACTCCCCGCCCCCGGCTCCGCCTTGCGGCCTCGCCCCGCCCGCCCCGCCGCCGTCGTGCCGTATCCCACCCTCTGTCCCCACCTTCCGCCCCCGTCCCCTGTCAGCCCCGGTTCCCCGCCGTCGCCTTCCGTCCGCTCTCGTCGGCCGGTTCTCTTCCGCTCGCCCCTGTGGGTGTCACGTCGCCTCTGTGTGACTCATGAGCAGAGGGGATCGTTGCTCCCGACTGTGTGACGATCGGCCCGAGGTGTTCGTTCCCCTGCGTCACGAAAATGTTGCGCTGCGTAATCAAGGCAACGGGTGTGTGGTGTGGACGTCACGCTCGCGGAGCCAACGCCTCCCAGGCCACCGTGACTTCGCCCTGCCGCCAGCGCGTCACCCCGTCCCGGACCGGCCAGTCAGCGCTCAGGGCGCGGGCCGTACGGATCCAGCGCTGGCGTGCGCCGTACGAGGCGTACGGCGCCGCGGCGGCCCAGGCGTGGTCGAAGTCGCGGAGGAAGGCGTGCACCGGCTCGCCGGGGACGTTGCGGTGGATGAGCGCCTTCGGGAGGCGTTCGGCGAGGTCGGAGGGACGGTCCAGGGAGCCGAGCCGCGTGGCGAAGGTGACGGTGCGAGGGCCTTCCGGACCGAGTGCGACCCAGACGTGCCGACGGCCGATCTCGTCGCAGGTGCCTTCGACGAGCAGGCCTCCGGCGGAGGAGGGCGTGGCCGGTGCGAGGCGGGCGCACAGGCGCTCCCAGACGGCCCTCACCTCGTCCTCGTCGTACTGGCGCAGTACGTTCGCCGCCCGGACGAGGGTCGGACTGCCCGGCACCGGCACCTCGAACCCGCCGTGCCGGAAGGTCAGCCCCTCGCAGGCGTACGGCTTCGCCGCCGCGACCCTGGCCGGGTCGATCTCGATGCCCACCACCTGTGTGCGGGGCGCCGCCGCGCGCAGCCGGCGCAGGAGTTCGGCGGCGGTCCAGGGGGCGGCGCCGTAGCCGAGGTCGACGGCGAGGGGGGTGGTGGCGCGGCGGAGTTCGGCGCCGTGCGTCGCCGCGATCCAGCGGTCCATGCGGCGCAGGCGGTTGGGATGGGTGGTGCCGCGCGTGACGGTGCCGACTGGTCGTGCCATGCGGTGAGCGTATTCCTCCTCCCGCATCCGGTGGTCGCGCGCGCCCGGTGGCCGCGCGCTGTCCCACGGAGGGCCAAGGAGGGCCAAGGAGGGCCAAGGAGGGCCGTGGGGTGCCAAGGAGGGCCGTGGGGTGCCACGGGGTGCCGGGCCCGCGGGGTGCCGCTCCACGGTCCTGTCCCTCAAGGCTTGTCCCGCCCCCCACTCCCCAAGTGATCGAACGGTTGAGCGAGGTTCGGTAATAATTCCGCAAAGAGGAAATGGAACAGACCCCTCCGGCGTTCTGCCTGACCAGAGGGCCTCACACCCTCCGAACGGCATGCCCGGAGCGAGGAGGACGCCACGTGAGCAACTACGTCGGCAGGCTCGGACGGCGCTCTCCGGCCGGCCCCGGGCGGCTGCGGCTGCACCGGAAGCCCCGCCGGGTCGCGATGTTGTCGGTGCACACGTCGCCGCTGCACCAGCCCGGCACGGGTGACGCGGGCGGGATGAACGTCTACATCGTGGAGCTGGCGCAACGGCTGGCCGCGCAGAACGTCGAGGTGGAGATCTTCACCCGGGCCACGACCGGGGCCCTGCCCCCGACGGTCGAGCTGGCCCCGGGCGTCCTCGTGCGGCACGTCGACGCGGGGCCGTACGAAGGGCTGGCGAAGGAGGAGCTGCCGGCCCAGCTGTGTGCCTTCACGCACGGGGTGATGCAGGCCTGGGCGGGCCACCGCCCCGGCCACTACGACCTCGTCCACTCGCACTACTGGCTCTCCGGCCACGTCGGCTGGCTCGCCGCCGAGCGCTGGGGCGTCCCCCTGGTGCACGCCATGCACACCATGGCCAAGGTCAAGAACGCCGCGCTCGCCGACGACGACACCCCCGAGCCCGCGGCCCGTGTCATCGGCGAGACCCAGATCGTGCGCGCCGCCGACCGTCTCATCGCCAACACGGCCGAGGAGGCCGGTGAACTCGTACGCCACTACGAGGCCGACCCGGACAAGGTCGCCGTCGTCCACCCGGGCGTCAACCTCGACCGCTTCCGTCCGGCCGACGGCCGCGCGGCGGCGAGGGCCCGTCTCGGCCTGCCCCAGGACGCCCTGATCCCCCTCTTCGCCGGCCGTATCCAGCCCCTCAAGGCCCCCGACGTGCTGCTCCGCGCCGTCGCCGTCCTCCTCGACGAGCGTCCCGAGCTGCGGTCCAGGATCGTCGTGCCGGTGGTCGGCGGACCGAGCGGCAGTGGCCTCGCCAAGCCGGAGGGGCTGCAGAAGCTGGCCGCGCGGCTGGGGATAGCCGATGTCGTACGGTTCCGGCCGCCCGTCGGCCAGGAGCAGCTCGCGGACTGGTTCCGGGCGGCGTCGGTGCTGGTCATGCCGTCGTACAGCGAGTCCTTCGGGCTCGTCGCCATCGAGGCGCAGGCGGCCGGTACGCCGGTGCTGGCGGCCTCGGTCGGCGGCCTCCCGGTCGCCGTGCGAGACGGGCGGACCGGGTTCCTGGTCCAGGGCCACGATCCCGCCGCCTACGCGCGCGTGCTCCGCGACTTCGCCGACAGCCCGGACCTGTCCGCCCGCATGGGAGCGGCCGCCGCCGCGCACGCCGAGTCCTTCGGCTGGGACACCTCCGCCGCCGCCACCGCGGACGTCTACACGGCGGCCATCCAGGACCACCGTCGGCACCGGGTGCGAGGCCACCACGGGTGAGCCCCGGGGGCCCGCCGTGACTTCGTGGCCGACCGGTTCGTACCGGCGGGTACGCTCGCCCCATGGCTGACGAAGCGTCGATCATCGAGCAGGTCCTCAACGAGGCCGAGCTGGAGTGGGAGGGCCCGGCGCCCGGCACGTACGTCGTGAAGCTCCCCGGCACCCGCAAACTCTCGACGACCGTCTCCCTGATCGTCGGCAGGCACTCCCTCTCCCTCAACGCCTTCGTGATCCGCCACCCCGACGAGAACGAGGCGGGCGTCCACCGCTGGCTCCTGGAGCGCAACCTCAAGCTGTACGGCGTGAGTTACGCCGTCGACCCACTCGGCGACATCTACGTCACGGCCCGGCTGCCCCTCTCCGCCGTCACCCCCGACGGCATCGACGGCCTCCTCGGCCAGGTCCTGGAAGCGGCCGACGGCGCCTTCAACACGCTCCTCGAACTGGGATTCGCCTCAGCGATCCGCAAGGAGTACGCCTGGCGCGTCTCCCGGGGCGAACCGACCCGCAATCTGGACGCGTTCAGCCATCTGACCCGGGACGTGGCGGCCGGCCGTTCCGATAGCGGCCAGGGGTGACCCCCACCCACCGCCTGAAGTGCCGCGTCAGATGGGCCTGGTCGTAGAACCCGGCCGCCGCCGCGGCCTCGCCGGGCCGCATCCCGTCCAGCAGCAGCCGCCTGGCCCGCTCCACGCGCCGGGACATCAGGTACTGGTGCGGCGCGATCCCGAAAGCCGTCCCGAACGCCCGTACGAGATGTGCGGGGTGGGCGTGCACCGTCCCGGCGGCCTCCGCCAGGGTCACTCCGTCGGTGACCCGCTCGTCGAGGAGTTCGCGCAGCTGGTGGGCGACCGTACGCCCGCCCGGCATACGCCTGTCCGACGTGCGACCGTCCGCCGTACGACCGCCGGTCGGCCGCGCTGCTGAACGCGCCGGTGGCCTGCGAAGATGCTGCCGCAGCCGCTCCCCGACGAGTGCCAGCCGGCTCTCCGCCTCCAGCTCGTCCCCCGGCCGCGCGAGCGCCGTGTGCAACTGCCCCACCCGCCGTCGTAGTTGCGGATCCCGCAGGTCGGGACCGTCCACGGCCGCCCCGATCAGACTCTCGTCCAGGGTGCTCGAATCCAGGTCCAGGTACAGCACCCGCTTGCGGAAGCCCCGGTCCGTCACCGGCTCGCCGTTGTGCGGCACGTACGGCGGCAGCAGCGAGACGGTGTCGTGCGGCGTCCCGTGCTCGTGCCGGTCCAGCTCGTACCGCACGGCCCCGTCGTCCACGATCAGCAGTGTCCAGACGTCGTGCACGTGCATCGGGTACGCGTACTCCGTGTAGTGCGCGTGGAACACCTCGACGATGCCGGGCACGCGCGGCCGCCAGGCGGACACCTCGCGCTGGGGGCGCCGCTGCGACTGGGGGGATCGTTGCCGCTGAGGGCACATGCAAAGAACGTACAAGACGGGGGCGTGCGCCCGTCGGCAGTCTCGTTCCATGAGCAGCGAGACCTCCGCGAGTACGCCCCCCATCCGCTTCGACACCAAGATCGCCGTCCTCCTCCGCGACGACCTGGAGACCTGGCAGCGCCTCAACGTCACGTCCTTCCTGGTCAGCGGTATCGGCCCGATGATCCCGGAGGTGGTCGGCGAGCCGTACGAGGACGCTGACGGCACGGCGTATCTCCCGATGTTCCGCCAGCCGGTCCTGGTCTTCGAGGGGACGAAGGAGGTGCTGAGGGCGGCCCACACGCGGGCGCTGGCCCGGGCGCTGCCCCGCGCCCTCTTCACGTCCGACCTCTTCACCACGGGCAACGACCGCGACAACCGCGCGGCCGTACGGGCCGTGGGGGCGGGGGAGTTGGACCTGGTGGGGCTCGCGGTGTACGGGCCGCGCAATGGGGTGGACAGGGTGGTGAAGGGGGCGCGGATGCACCCGTAGACCGCCCGGACGCAGCTGCCGTCGGCCTCGACGTCCGGCACGGCCGTGCGGGTTTCCGACTCCGGGGCCGCACGGGTCCCGTCGCCGGGGCTGCAGGGAGTCAGTGGCTCCGGGGCGCCGGACGGACTCCGGACCAGCTCTGCGGCGACCGGGTACGTGGGACCGGGTACGTGGGGACCGGGTACGTGGGGACCGGTACGTGGGGACCGGGTCTACGGCGACCGGATGGCGACAGGATGGCGACCGGTCCTCGGACTGCCGGTGCTCAGACGGCCGGCTCTCCAGCGACGGGCTTTCCGGCCTCCGGTTTCCCGGCCTCCGGCTTTCCGGCCTCCGGCTCTCCGGTATCGGGCCTGCCGACGGCAGGCCCCCCGACGGCAGGCTCCCCGGTGAGGTGGTGCTCGGTGGCCTCCTTCTCCGCCCCCGGCAGCCGGCGCATCAACGCCCAGTACCCCACCCCCGCCACGGTTCCGATCACCGCGCACAGTCCCCACAGCCACCCGGCGCCCCAGCGGTCGATGACGACACCGGACATCAGCGGCGCGACGAGCGCGGCGACGGACCACGACATCGTGTACATGCCCTGGTAGCGGCCGCGCCCCTGCACGGGCGAGAGGCGGACCACGACGCCGGTCTGGGTGGGCGCGTTGACGATCTCCGCGAGGGTCCAGACGCAGATGGTGAGGGCGAAGACGCCGATGGATCCGGCGAAGGCGGTGAGGCCGAAGCCGTACCCGGCGAGCACGGACGAGACGACGAGGAGCCGTCCGGGGTCGCGGTGCTCGATGACACGGGTGACCGGGATCTGCAGGGCCACGATCAGCACCCCGTTGACGGCGATGGCGAGCCCGTAGTCGGCCGGCGTGAAACCGGCCGCCCCCATCGCGACCGGCAGTCCCACCGATCCCTGCTGGAAGATCAGCGCGACGAGGAACGAGAGCCCGACGACACCCATGAACCGTCCGTCGCGCAGCACGGTTCCCAGCCCGACGTCGTCCGCCCCGGCCTTCTCCGCCGTCGTCCGCTCCGGGCGCGATTCCGGCAGCTTCAGGAAGACGACGATCGCGCAGACCAGCGTCATTCCCGCCTCGGCCAGGAAGCCGGCGCGGTAGCTGACCTCGGCGATGAAGCCGGCGGCCATGGAGGAGACGGCGAAACCGAGGTTGATGGCCCAGTAGTTGAGGGAGAACGCCCGTACACGGTCCTCCGGCCGGACGATGTCCGCCATCATCGCCTGGACGGCCGGGCGGGAGGCGTTGCTGGCCGCGCCGACGAGGAAGGCGACGGCGGCGATGGCGACGGGATCCCGTACGAAGCCGAGGAGCGCGACCGATCCGGCCGTGGACGCCTGGGCGACGAGCAGGGTGGGCCGCCGCCCGAGCCGGTCGGCCATGACTCCGCCGCCGAGTGAGGAGACGACCCCGCCGAGCCCGTGGAGCGAGGCGACGAGGCCGGCGTAGGAGGCCGAGTACCCGCGGTCCAGCGTCAGATAGAGCGCCATGAAGGTGGCGACGAACGCGCCCAGCCGGTTCACCAGCGTGCTGGTCCACAGCCACCAGAACTCCCGGGGCAGCCCGGAGACCGACTCCCGGACGGCACGCCTGACGGCGACGAGCGGCATGCGGATCCCCCACGAACGTAAGCGGCCAAGATGGCGAACACACCTTACGAACGCCCTCGGGTGCGGGGCCACTCAATTACCCGCCCCGTCGACGGCCCGTCTTCTGTCAGCCGCCTGCCCTTCTGCCGGCCTGTCCGCCTGTCCGCCTGTCGGCCAGGTGGGCGACGATTCCCGGCCGTGGATTACGCTCGGAGCCATGGCCGACGCACCGTACAAGCTGATCCTCCTCCGCCACGGCGAGAGCGAGTGGAACGAGAAGAACCTGTTCACCGGCTGGGTGGACGTCAACCTCACGCCGAAGGGAGAGAAGGAGGCGACGCGCGGCGGTGAGCTGCTGAAGGACGCCGGCCTGCTCCCGGACGTGCTCCACACCTCCCTCCAGAGGCGCGCCATCCGCACCGCGCAGCTGGCCCTGGAGTCCGCCGACCGCCACTGGATCCCGGTCCACCGCAGCTGGCGTCTGAACGAGCGCCACTACGGTGCCCTCCAGGGCAAGGACAAGGCGCAGACCCTCGCCGAGTTCGGCGAGGAGCAGTTCATGCTGTGGCGCCGCTCGTACGACACGCCGCCGCCCCCGCTCGCGGACGACTCCGAGTTCTCCCAGGCCTCGGACGCCCGCTACGCGACCATCCCGCCGGAGCTCCGCCCCCGCACGGAGTGCCTCAAGGACGTCGTCGTCCGCATGCTCCCGTACTGGTACGACGGCATCGTCCCCGACCTCCTCGCGGGCCGCACGGTCCTCGTCGCCGCCCACGGCAACTCCCTCCGCGCCCTCGTCAAGCACCTCGACGGCGTCTCGGACGCCGACATCGCGGGCCTCAACATCCCCACGGGCATCCCGCTCTCCTACGAACTGGACGCCGACTTCAAGCCCCTGAACCCCGGCGGCACCTACCTCGACCCGGACGCCGCGGCGGCGGCGATCGAGGCGGTCAAGAACCAGGGCAAGAAGAAGTAAGCAGAGCTGATCAAGCCCCCTACCTGCGGGTTGTCCGCCGGTAGGGGGCTTCTTGGTGGGGCTGGGCCGTCTGCGGGCCGTCAGGTGCGGGACGGCTCGGGCCGGGCCGTATCGAAGATGGCGGCCACGGCCTTGCGAGTGCGCTCCTGGCTGGACGGCATGAGGTGCGCGTAGACGCGGAGGGTCAGGCCGGGGTCGGAGTGCCCCAGGTACTCGGCGAGGGCCTTGATGTTCTCGCCCGCGTCCAGGAGCACCGAGGCGTAGAAGTGGCGGAGCGCGTGCATGCCGTTCTCGCGGGACTCGGCGTAGGGCTGGCCCGGCTTGCGCTCGGGGATCACCCCGGCCGAGGCCAGCGCCCGCTTCCACACCTCCTCATTGAGCGAAGTCCGCCAGACGTGCCCGCCGCGTGGTCCGGTGAAGATCAGCCGCTTGGTCACCGGAGGCCCGTCCGCCACCTTCCACGGCAAGGTGATCTCGACCGGCGGGAACCGCTTCATGTGCTCCCGGAGCGCATCAGCGACCGGCCCAGGAAGCGGCACATCCCGCAGCTTGCCGCCCTTGGGTGGAGCGAACACCGCCTTGCTGCGACTCAGCTTCAGTTGCTGGACAACGTGAAGTGTGTCCGACTCGAAGTCGATCGCGTCGACGGCGACGCCGAGGATCTCCCCCTGACGAAGCCCACAGCCGCCGCCCAGGTCGACCATGGCCTGGTACCTCTCAGGCATGGCGGCCTGGACGGCGAAGACCCGTTCCGGCGTCCAGGGGAGGATCCGCTTGGTGTCCACCGTCGGCGGCCGGACCGACCGAGCAGCGCACGGGTTCCGGGGAAGGTGCCCGTCGTCCACCGCCGCACTCAGCGCCGCCCGTACGTTGGAGTAGATCGTCCGTGCGTACGAGCCCCGGACGCCGTTCTCCTGAAGCTGCCGAACCCAGTCACGGATGTGAGCAGGCTGGAAGGAGCCGAGCGGACGCGAGCCCAGGTAGGGGAAGGCGTGCAGCCGAAGCTGTGACTCCATCGACGCCTGGGTGTTCGGGTCCGGCGCGTGAGTCACCCACTTCTCGGCGTACTGCTCGAAGGTGATCCGAGCCGCACGCGGGTCGATGTACTGCCCGCGTGCCATGTCGGCCTCAGTGTGCGCAAGCCACTGGTCAGCGAGCCGCTTCTGCCGGTCGGGGAAGCTCTTGGACTTCTCAGTACCGTCCGGCCCGACGTACCGAGCCCGGTAACGGGATCCCGTTCCGTACCGCTCCGTCTTGACCCTGCGAGCCTTCCCGTCCGGCCCCGTCTCCGTTCTGTACCAGCGGTCTTGGACGTGCCCGGCCATCAGGCAGCAGCCCCTTCCATCAAGGACTCGACCCAGGCCCGCACGTCCACGGGGTCGTAGCGCAGATGCCGGCCAACCCGGAAGCCACGCGGTCCAGTGCGCTTCCGCCGCCATTGGTAGACCGTCTCGACCGGCACGCCCAGGATCTCGGCGACGTCCAGAGGAGTCAGGTACCGCGAAGGCAGAGCGCGCGGTTCGGCGGCCGCTTCCACGACGGCGAGATGGCGCTTAGCCACGGGTCGGCTCTCCTTCTGTTCCGGGGGCGGGTTCTAGGGATGCGGCAAGCCAGGCTTCGGTGTCGGAGAGTCCGGTTCCGGCGAAGACCCAGTGCGCGAGGACGTACGTCGTGTCGGGCGCGGGTCCGTTGGCCGTTGCGGCTTGGGCGCGGCGCCATTCGGCGCGTGCGTGACGGAGGGCGCCGAGGGTGGTGGAGTAGCGGCGGGATTTGGTGGAGAAGTGGCCGCGGAAGCCGAGCATGTGGGCCCAGGCGCGGAGGCGGAGGTGTTCGAGGTCCTTGCGTGCGCCGAGGGTCCAGGCGGTTCGGATGAGGCGGCGGGCGTGGTCGCTGATGTCGAGCTGGGCGAGTTCGGCGGCGAACTTCAGCGGCCGGTCGAGAGCTCCCGTGGCGGTTTCGGCGCCCTTGGTGGCGTACTTGGCGATGTACGCGGCGACGGCACGTTCGGTCAGCTCCTGGCCGCCGTTGAAGTCGGCGGATCGGATGGTGCGGACGTCGAGTTGGCGGCCGAAGGTGAAGGTGTGGGCGCGTCCGTCGATGACCGGGCCATCGACGCGGACCTTGGCCGCCGCTGTCTTGATGGCGTCGGTGAGGAGTTCGGCGGTGGCCCAGGCCGGGGGCGGGGTGTCTCCTCCGGTGGGGCCGTCGATGCGGATGACGGCGTGGAAGTGGACGGCGCCGCGCTTTTGGTACTCGGCGACCTTGGCGAAGGAGACGCGGGCGTGGTCGCGGAACAGGCGTTGTGACAGGCCCGCGCGCTTGGCGACTTCCCGGCGCAGGTAGGTGGAGAAGCGTCGCCAGAGCGGACCGGCGTGGGCGTTCCAGAGAACGGCCGCTTCGTAGTCGTACCTCTCTGGATCGAGCGCGGTACCGAGTACGGCGTCGTCCTGGTCGTGGTGGGTGCCGCAGCGGCAGGGGCGCCCGCTGGAGGGGCGGTTGTGGACCGGGCCGAAGCTCGGGGCGGTGAAGGTGGCGAAGACGCGGGGGTGGGTGGCGACGTGTTCGGGGGTGCCCTTGCCGCCGCGCAGGCCGGAGGTGATCAGGTGGAAGGTGTCGCGCCGGTAGACCTCGGAGCAGGCCGCGCACCGAGTCGTACGGCGGTTGTTGCAGCGGACGAGGAGTTGGCCGGCCGGGAGGTCCGTGGAGTCGAGGTGGTGGAGGACGCGGCCGATCTCGCCGGTCGTGGTGTCGACGTCGTGCTCGGTGCGGTGGCCGTCGAGGCGGATCGGGTTGGTGCAGCCGCCAAGGCCGGAGAGCTGGCGGAGGATACCGGGCAGGGTGCCGTGCTCCGCGAGCTTTGCGAGTTCCGGGAGCGGGGGCGATGTGGTGCGGGTGAAGATGGCGGTTCTCCTTCTGACTGGCTCGGTCAGGAGTGATGGCCCCGGGGCGGCGGATGCTTGGTCGTGTGCGCCGCCCCGGGTGTCGTGCGCGTTTAGCGCCGGTTCTGCTCGCGGATCAGGGAGCGCAGGACCACGGCCGCGATGGCGACGGAGATGGCCGAGACGGCGACGGCGGCCAGGAGCGCGGTGAGGACGACACCGCCGACGACCACGGCCGCCACGACTCCGGGACTGATGGAGACCGCCGGGAGTGAGCGCCGTACGGGCGCCGGATCGGCCGGAGTGTGGGTGTGTGCGGGCGGCGGGGTGGGGCTGTCGGGGTACCTGGGCAGGAACACGGCCAGACTCTCCTCATCTACTCGTCTAGGCATGTGAGCCGTTTATGACGTTCACGCCGGAGCGCGTGCCGGATTCGATGGCGGGGGCGAGGAAGGTCTGCGAGAGGTAGAAGCCGAAGAGGGCGATCAGGACGACGACCCAGGTGCGGACGCCGAGGAACTTGACCGCTCCCCAGGCGAAGAAGCCGAGGACGACGACGAGCGGAAGGCTGACGGTCACGGTGTGCGGGGTCCCTTCGGAGGATCAGCGGACGGGGCAGCGGTGGGTGCGGGCGGCCAGCTCGGCGGCGGCGCGGCTGTCGTAGTCGGCGGAGAAGCCGCAGCGCGGTGCCGTGCAGGCGGCGGTGTGCTTCTCGTGGCCCCGGCCGTCGTAGGACGTGGCGACCTGGACGGGGCCGATGCGGGTGACGTTGCGGAAGCGGCGCGACATCAGAGGTCGTCCTCTCCGGTGAAGTCGTGGGCGTGGTCGGTGAGCCACTGCTCGATCTCTCGGTGTTCGTTGGGGGTGGCCCGCTTGATTGCGGCTTCGGCGAGGGCCACGGCGTCGAAGAGCCGGTTGTCGCGGGTCAGCTCGGCGGAGCGCTCCAGGGCCGACTGGATAAAGGGGCGCATGGTGTTGGTCTCCTCGTCTGTCAGGTGAGGTGGGCGGCGATGGCTTCGGCCATGGGCGTGGGGACGCCGAGGCGGGCGCGGAGCGTCGGGGTGTCGATGGGTGTTCCGGTGCGGGTGTGGTGTTCGGCGGCGACTTTGCGGGCGTGTTCGACCAGGGCGGCCGGGACGGATACGGCGGGGCGCTCGGGTGGCGGTGGCTCGATGGCCGGTGGTGTCGACGGCGGTTCGTCGGAGTCGAGTTCGGGCGCGTGCTCCTGGTCCCCGGCGTCGTCCGTGTCCTCGGGGCCCTTGTGGTCTTCGTCGGTTGTGGCGGGGGTGGTGTGTGCGAGGAGGGTTCCGCCGAGGAAGGCGACGGCGGGCCAGCCTGCGACGAGGATGCGTAGCCAGGCCGGGACGTTGTCGAGGTCGAGGAGGCCGGCGGTGGCGACGTTCGCGCCGAGGGAAGCGGCGAGGGCGGTGACGAACCAGCACCATCCAGCCGCTTTCGCCTCACCGGAGCGCAGTCGGCGCCATGCGGCGACGAGCAGCAGGTCGACCGAGACCGGGTAGGCCCACGCCTTCCAGCCGTCCTGTCCGGCCGCCGAGGCGATGTCGTGCAGGTGGGCGAAGGACAGCGCGGCGGCGATGAGCGCCTGGACGAGCACCGCGTCGACACGGGCCAGTTGGGCGCGCATGATGCGGCTCCTTCCGGATTCAGGCATGGCAGGGGTAGGGAGCTGGCGTGAGACGGTCACGCCGACCGGGGTGAGGGGTGGGCGAGGGTCAGTCGGTCACCGGGTGCGGCTGCACCGCCGGGGCCGAGGACTCCACGGGCCGTACGGGGGTGTCGGGGCGGAAGGGCTTGAGCGCGGGCAGGTCGGGCACCAGATGGGCCGATTCCCGGCAGATCCCGGCGGCGGCGCCGAGGGACAGGTACGGCGTGCGGATGCGGGACCAGCCGCCGGAGGTGTCACCGGCCACGGCCAGGCCGGGCAGTTCGGGAGCGATGGCGCAGGCGGCGGAGACCGCTTCGGGGGCGATGTCGCCCAGGGCCATCTTCGCGGAGGCTTCGTCGTTGACGCGGTGGCATACCCGGCCGGTGAGCTGGGCGCGGAGCATGGTGGCGCCCTTGCCCAGCTCGGCCCCGAAGCGCTGCCCGCAGACCTCCAGGTAGATCCCGGCGGCGCGGCCGAGCTGGGCGAGGCGGATGAGCTGGGTGACCATCTCGTCCCGGCGTTCCTCGTCCTTCTTGGTGGCGACGAGGAAGAGTTCGGCCACCTCGTCGACGAACAGCACGATCGGCACCGGGCGTTCGCTGTCGGGCAGGCCCCAGATGTCGGAGGTGATCTCCTCGTCGGGGGTGCCGGGGGCGATGCCCTGTCGGGCCTTGATCAGGTCGTAGCGGTCCTCCATTTCCTTGATGAGCACGGGCAGCAGCTCGGCAGCCTCGTCGGGATCGGTGGCGAGAGCGGAGAGCCGGGAGGCGAACGGCGCCAACTCCACACCCCGCTTGCAGTCGATACCGACCAAGGCGACGGACTGTCGGGCGAGACCGGTGATGAGATGGCGCAGGTACATGGACTTGCCCGACAGCGTGGCGCCGAGGGTGAGTTGGTGAGGAATGGTGCGGTAGTCGCGCACGAAGGGAGTCGCGTCCTCCCGCAGTGCCACGGGCACCTTGAGGAGTCCGGCAGCGGCTTTCCGAGGCATCCGCACGTTCCGCAGTACATCGAAGCCGACGAGCCGCAGTTCGACGACGCCCGGCTTGACCGTCGTCACGTACACGGCGTGGACGCCCCAGGCGTGCCGCAGCCGTTCGGCCGAGGCGGCGACGTCGGCGGGTTCCTGCCCGGGAGCGAGCCGGAGGCGGAGCCGCAGCCCGGTCGAGGTAGGCCGGATGATGCCCCGCCGAGGCGGTACGGGCCGGACTTCCCGGCGAGTGGTGGCCTTGACGGCGAGGACCCGCAACCGGGACGGCGCCACGGTCAGTCCGCACGCTTCCATGACCGAGCCGTAGGAGCCGAGGAGCCGGGCGGTGGATATCGGCAGGCCGACCGTGGGCCAGTACACGCGTGGGTGCTTGGCCCGGGTGTAGGCGGCCCCGCCACCGAGTGCGGCGACAGGACCACCCACCTCCAGAAGTGTCACCAGAGCGGACATCAGGCGGTGGCCCCCATGGCGGCCGGGAAGGCGGCCGGAGTCACGGCGGCGGCGCGGAAGGCGATGCCGTGACGCTGCTGCCCGTTGAACACCGACTCCCACGGCCGGGCGACCAGCCCCGGCAGCGAGACCGGCGCCCCCAGCGTCAACCCTTCGGCCACACCGCCCTCAGGCACGGTGACCTTGAACAGCGACGACTCCCCGTCCTCGATGTAGACGACGCCGATCGTCATCAGCGCTTCGCCGCTGACGGCGTCCTTGGCGATCTCGCCCGTCTGCCGGTCCCGGACCTTGGGCTCAGGGGCCTCGGTCAGCAGGATCGTTGCGGCCGAGGTCTCAACACGAATGGTGCGCAAGGCAGTTCACCCATCTACTCGTCTATACATGATGTGGTCTGCGAACCCGATCTCCGGGCTCATGCGGACCACCCTGCCACACAACTTGCCCACTCGTCTATACGAGTATGCCTGTTGGGGTGTACGAGTTCGAGAAGCGTCCCGCCCCACTGTCAGACCCATCCGCCAGAATCCGGCCATGCTGATAGCGACAAGCGCCAACGGCCACGTGGTGAAGCGCCCCTCGAAGCCGGCCATCGGGACGATGCTCGCCAACCTGCGACGCGGCAACGAGCACATGGGGCTTGAGCGCCAGGAGGAGGACCTCGAAGGGGACTGGTACATCCAGGTCCTGTTCCGCGACAACAACACCTACCAGCTGGAATACCGGAACGGTGTCCCTGCCGAGCACTACCAGACGCAGACCGTCTCGCAAGAGAAAGTGCGGGTGGCGCTCATCGGCTGGGCAACCGGCAAGCCGGACTGGCGCGACGGCTTCATGTGGAACAACATCGGCGACATGTTCACACCGGAGGCCTAGCACCCCACCGACACCAGTCATGCGATCACGTCGCCGGGAGCTGGTACGCCAGGACGTACGCGTCCGCCGCCATGACCGTGTCGCAGACCTCCACAGCTCGTCCCTCGGCGTCGAAGGCGGTACGGATCAGGTGGATCACCGGCACACCGGAGGCTAGCCGGAGCGTCTTCACCTCGGCCGGCGAAGGCATCCGGGCGCGAATCTCCTCCTCGAAGTGGTCGAGGCGATGCCCCAGCTCCTCAAGCCGGGCGTAGATCCCGCCGGGCCCCGGGTTCGGCTCGGCGATCGGCGTACCGCGCGCGATGTCGAGCGGCAGGTACGAGGTGGCGAACTCGACCGGACGGCCGTCGAGGAGATACCGGCGCCGCCGAGCCAGCACCCGCCGCACGGACCCGAGCCGTGTCGAGACGTCCTGACTGGCCTTTTCTTCCTTGACCTCAAGGCTGTCGACCTGGGGGTGACTGCCGGCGGCGTTGGCTTCGACGATGAAGGCCGCCTTGCCCTGCTCGCGGTGGCGCCGGGCGAACCGGTCGGAGGCGAGGCGCCGCACGGGCGGGCGGGGCCGGACGAAGACGCCCTTGCCGTGCTCGGCGTGCACGAGCCCTTCGCCCTGGAGGACGGAGAAGGAGTTGCGGACCGTCATCCGGGATACCCCGTAGTGGTCAACAAGCTCGGCTTCCGAGGGCAGTTTTTCACCCTCCTTGAACCGCCCACGGTCGATGGCCTCGCGCAACTGGTCGGCGATCTGCCGAAAGACCGCACGATCACTCGTGGGGTCGAGATCACCGAGGAAGCCGGAAGGAAGAGAGGGCACGTGTACTCCTTTAGATATCTAGACGAGTGGGCGATTGTTGTTGCTACGGTGGAGAGCCTAGCCAGCCGAGAGGGCCGAGGAACGTGAGCACTGACCGTCCGCACTCCGTGAGCGTCGCCGGAGTCATCGTCGACGACCAGGGCCGGGCCCTCTTGATCAAACGCCGTGACAACGGCAAGTGGGAACCCCCGGGCGGAGTCCTCGAACGCGAGGAAACCCTCCCCGAAGCCCTCCAGCGCGAAGTCCTCGAAGAGACCGGCATCAAGATCGCACTTCCCGCGACCCTGACCGGCGTCTACAAGAACATGACGGGCCTGATCGTCTCGCTGGTCTTCCGCTGCGAGGCGGCCGACGGCACGCCGACCACCGGCGACGAGACCCGCGCACTGCGCTGGGCCACCCGTGAAGAAGTCACCGAGCTTGCCGACGAGGCATACGCGATCCGCGTCTTGGACGCATTGGACGCGGCATCCCCGCCGGCCATCCGCGCCCATGACGGCGTGAAACTCGTCTAGCCCGTACCCGCTGCACATGGCGGCCTACCAGCACGAAGGAACTTGTATGCACGAGTATACGAGCACCGCCCGGGTCTGGGGACTCACTTGCCCAGGATTTCCGGAAGAGGTGAGCCGGGCCCGCCGCTGGACCCGCGACATCCTGCGCGGATCACCCCTGGCCGACGACGCCGAGTTGATCGTGAGCGAGCTGAGCGCGAACGCGATCCTCCACACGGCCAGCGGCACGGAATCCGGCAGCTTCCACCTGGCCCTCGCGGTGACCCGCCAGGTGATCGCACTGTCGGTCACGGACGGCGGAGGAACCGGCACAGCCCCCAAGGCCGAGCACCAGGACAGCGAGGCCGAACACGGCCGGGGCCTGGGCATGGTCACCGCACTCGCCCACCGGGTCGTCGTCCACGGCACCAACGGCGGCTACACGGTCACCGCGGAACTGTTCACCGGGACCCGACCGGGAGACCACCTGTGCTGAAGGACGAAGCCCGCCGAGGCTACTGGTGCGAGTGCTGGACCGAAGACCTCAACGGAGAGGGCGGGTTGATACTCCGGGCATCCTTCGACGCCTACACGGCACCCCAGGCCGACCGATGGGTTGCCGTCGCGCTCCGCACCATCTCACCGGCATTCGACCCGGAAGCATCCGAGCAAGCGTGGGAGTGGCTGTACGACGGCCGCATAGACACACGACGAGCCCTCTTGCGCTCCGAACCCTGCACCGTGTCAGTCACCTTCGACTCGACCCGTATCACCTGGACGATCCGACCGGTGATCTTCCTGCCGCTCGCACACCGAGACAGAGCTGAACTACCGGCTTGCGCATATGAGTTCAAACCGCAACAGGCCGATATCTAGTCGCCGTTGATCGTCAACGGCTGATGCCTGATGTCATCCTGAGACGATCAACCGCAGATCGCGGCGAGGGCTCACTTGAAGATGAAATCAGCGCACGCGACGATCGCTGAGATGACGCCCATAGCTACTCCGAGAGTCGCGGTCATCTGTTGGCGGTCCTGCATGAGTGCGGCATGCGGGCCCTGGGTGCCATCCTCTCCAGCACCACGCAGCGCTTTGAAGCCCTGCCACTTGTGCTCACGGATCCAGCACCCCCGCAGCAAGCCTTGGGCGTTGTTGCGGCACCTTCCTTGCCTACCCAGGGCGATGCACCGAAGCGGCGCCTGTAGAAGGAAGTAGAGAATCGCTGCTGCCGCCACGAGGATAAGCACCCCCGGCCCGATGATGTCCGCAGCCCAGGCCAAGATCCCCAGCAAGAGGATCACTACGCCCCAACGCTTCTTTAAGAACTCCCCCAGGCCACCCATGGCAAGGACGGTAGAGCACTCAGCCCTGCCCCGGTAGACCGCCTGGCGATCACGGCGGCAGAGGCTCAGAAATGCACGCAGACACGTTTGACCAGGATGGACAGCAGCACACGCACGCATGACAGAGCGGCCCGAGCCAGATGGTGAGCCGACAGTTCCGCCCCGCGTGATCCGGATCTTCCCCAGACAACGCCGTCCGAGAGCCGCACGAGCGTGTCAGGTCTCAGGTGAAGCCGCAGTGTCAACCATCAACCGGGACAGGACAGAGGCTGCCCGAGCGACTGCGTTACAACTTTCTCTACTGGTTCAAGGCGGCTCGCTCCGCTCCCCGCGCGCGGCCCAGCCCCCGGCCGGGCCTGCGCTCCTGCCTCCGTCCCGCTCCAGCCCGGCCGGCGCCCGTGCCGCGCTCAAAGCATCAGCACCCCGATGCCAGAGAAGGGGTACGTCGTGGCTGGGGCGGTCGACTCCGCGGCTTTACGGAGCCACTTTGGCGCGAGCCTCGAAGATCATGGCCCCAACGTCGTGCTTTACCGGGCCGGTCCACAGACTGCCCGACGCGCCGGAAGCTTACGGGGCCATGATCACTCGCGCCAAAGCAGCGCCACCCCAAGGCCGCTCCACCGGCCTGTTTAGTCAAGGAACCGTCAGAGGGATATTTTCCTCGACATAACGAGCCCCTTTGGGCGAGAGACGCACTATTCGCGCCACATCGTCGTACTCAATCAATCTTGCCTTGTGGCACTTCTTAAGAATATCGCGCCGATAGGAACTTGCGTTTGCGGCCTCAGTCCACGACAGCAGATCCTTCTCTGCAATCGGAGATGACTCCGAGTAGAGCAGCAAAAGCGTTTTATCATGGAGGCTGAGCTTGTCAGAAAGGACCCGCTTCTTTCCGTCAACGGACCAGACAACCTCTAGCTGTCGTTCCACCAAGGCATCAACAGCCTCGGAAGCCGTCGCTGTGTCGACGTCATGAAAGACGCGAATCAATTCAGCGACAATCCATTTACTCATATACAGAACGGCGACGGCATCCATGTGATTGGGGTCAACATCGCTTCCCGCGTGCCCTACACCCCGGTTATTTCTGATCTCGTATAGAGCAATCAGAATTCGAGGGACCTGAATCCTGAGTGAGCGAGGAAGCTGGGTCTCTTGCTCAAGCTTTTGGCATTCTCTAACCATGTTATTGGGCTTGTAAGGCCGCTGAGGAAATTGGCCATCGGCGTGTCCGCGAATAATCGAGTACACGATCTCGCACAACTTCCCACCGTTCAGTTCGGAAGGTTCCCACCTCCCTTCGCTGAAGTTCCTAGTGATACTCGCCAGCGCCCCGATGAGCTCCTCCCTTAGGTTGACAGGAAGGCCGCCCAAGACGTTGGAGTGAACGTTCACGACTCCGCCTCATCGTCTGCCAAGACCACCGGAACCGCTCCTGTTAGGCCTAGCTTGTTCCTGATATAGGCAATTCCTGACGTGGTGAGTTTATACGTCTTCCAGGATTGCGCCGCGCGCCCGGACTTTGCCATCTGCCGAACAAGAGCTGGCGATTTCTTCTGTGCGGCAGTTAGCGATTTAGTAATGTTGGATACGCCGTGACCCGTATCCTTGAGCAGGTTATTCACTTTCGCGGACTGCCAGGACGGCTGGGCATTTACGGCCTGAAGCCAGTAAGCGCCAGTGAGGACTTTATCCAGCTCTGTCTTCGGGTCTACAGCATCAAATAGATCTACGAAGTCGTCGAATACCGGGTCCGTTGGAACCGCGGGGCTCTTTGTTCTCGTTCTTCCATCGTCATTTACGGTGGAGTCGCTTACGGTGACCGCCGTGTTGGGAACGGGAACAGAGATTGCAAAGCGCTCTGCCGCCCAGCGCAGAACTCGGGCCCGCGTTGCATCGTCTTCGAGGCCATTCAGAGCTGATACCACAGAAGTCATGGCCTGAATCTCTGCATCGACGGTCATTGGAACCCCCTATACGATCAAGTGCGAACAAGGTAAGCCTGCGTGCGGGACGTGTCAATCAAGTCACGCCAGATTGGGCGCCGGTAGGCAATCGGCTTTGCGGTTCAAGATCAGTAACATAGGGCCGTCTTGTGCCTCTCGACTTCCACCGTTCATTTGTTCTAATTCGATGCCCGGACGCCAGTCACTGCATCATCCAGTAGGCGTGAGCAGGCGGAAGGGCCACTGAACCGGTGGGTCGAGTAAAAATGGCTCCTTGGAGACCTACCTCATGTCGCATCAACTCGTCCAACCTCAGCCATGTACACGTTGCGGATGACGCCAGAATCTCGGCCGAACAGACCAACGTACCCCACTTCAAGACGTGGCGTCCCTCAGTTTCGGCAACATGCCAGACCGTGTCGGATCGTTCGGGGAACCAGGCGGAACACCGGGAAGCCCGTCGACCGCTCACCATGCGCCGACGCGTCTCCGCCGCTGGTCAGGTCCGGAATAGCCCCCTGATGCCTCAACTTCCCAAGCTCATGGCTCAGCACCGTTGTAGCGGCCCGGCCGTCGTGGCTCGCTCTGGTCGACGGCATTGGCAGCGTGGCTAAGGCCGATGGGGGTGCGGCGAGGCACACGCGCGCCCGGTCGGTCGGCGCACCCGCCGTCGTGGCTGACTGTCGTCGGCTGAGGTTCGGACGGGGCGCATCGAGGGCGCCGGCCGTCAGTCGGGTGCGGCGACGCTGGGCCGTCTCTGGGCCGTCCGAGGACGCTCGACAGTGGCCAACAACGACAAACGACGACCACCAGGCGCACGAGCCCACCGCCCCTGACCAGCAATAACCCAGCTCACCAAGATCCCCGGCAAGACCCAGGGCAAGAAGAAGTAGGTTCTGCGATCACGCCCCCGGCCTGCGCATACGGCGCGGGCGGGGGCGTTTTCGTGGTCTGGGTCCTCGTGGTCCGGCCCTCTGCGGGAACTCGGCTCGGCTCGAGGCCGGGCACGAAGGCGCTCAGCCGGAAGGTGGTCAGGTGGGTGTGGCGGCCGGAGAGCCTATGGCCGCCAGCCGGGCAGGACCCGGGGGCCCTGCCGCCGTGGGTCACGCGGCGCCGGTGACGTCCCGTGCGACGAAGCGGCGGTGCAGGGGGCTCAGGGTGGTTTCCGGGGTGCCCTGGAGGCCGGCTTTCCGGATCGCGGGGGCGAGGCGTTCGGCGAAGAAGGTCTCGAACGCCTCCTGGGATTCCCAGACGTCGGTGACATGCAGGCCCCGGTCGTCGAACCAGGCCACGTGCAGCTGACCGCCGGCCGCCGGGACCTCCTCCCAGTCCACCGCGTCCCGCACGGTGTCGTACTGCTCCTCAGTCACGTCCGCCCAGAGCATCGACATCACCACAGCCATCGCAGATCCCCCTTGTTCGTGCCGAAATCGATGTCGTCATGGGGATGGTTCCACCTCGCGAGGTCCGCCTGACAGGGCGTGCGGAGGCGTACCGGCGCCTGGCGAAGGCTCCGCGCGCTCAGATCGCCAGGGGCACCGGGTGGATCTCGTCCGCCTTGTGGCCGGCGCGTTCGTGGATGCGCTGGACGGCCTCGGCGGAGGGGGCCTCGGAGAGGCAGTACACCGTGCCGGACTGGGGGTCGGCCCAGGCGCGTTCGAAGTGGACCTGCTCGTCCTTCTCTATGGCCAGGTCGGCGTTGTGCGCCTCGCGCAACTGGTCCGCCGTGATGCCCTTCATGTTGTGGTGGACGTCCATGAACTTGCTCATGGCCGCACCTCCTTCTTCCTTCTCGCTTCCCGTCCTCTCCCTTCATGCTGCGCCCGTACGCCCGCGGGTGCGACCCCTCGCCGGCCACTCCGGCGCCGAACGGAAAAGGAGGGGCCGTCCCCGGGGGTGTCCCCAGGCCCGGCCCCTCCTCTCGCCCACGGGCGACAGCTGCCCGTGCCGGTCAGCCGCCCGTGCCGGTCAGCCGCACTGGCACGGGTTGCCGGACTGGCACCCGCACGCGCAGCCGGAGCCGCAGCCACAGGCGCCGACGAGGGGCAGGGCTTTGATGTCCGCGGGCTGGTGGGTGTCGCGTACCTGTGTCGGGTCCGGAGTGCTGGGGCTGGCGGGGGGTGGGGAGTCGGCCATGGTCCCTCCTCGGAGGTAGCTGAGGCAGCGGGGGCAGCGGGGCAGCCGCCGGCGGCTCGCCGGCCGAGCCCGCGGAAGGCCTCGATGGTCCGTGCCTCGCCCGTGCCCTGCCCGTGCCCATTGGTTGTCCCATTGCAGGGCCTGGCGGCCGGGCGCATCAACGGCGCACGGAGGCGCCCCCACGCCCCGCCGGCCCGGCAGGCGCCGGGGCTCCACACCGGGAGCCCCGCGCTCCCCTCCCTCCCCGCGCGGAAGCGGGGAAGGGACTACGCCCCCTCCACCCCCGTGACCGGCTGGATGTCGGCCTGCAGCTCGTCCGCGTGCTCACCCGTCACCAGGTACACCACGCGCTTGGCGACGGACACCGCGTGGTCGGCGAAGCGCTCGTAGTAGCGGCCGAGGAGGGTGACGTCGACGGCGGTCTCGATGCCGTGCTTCCAGCGGTCGTCCATGAGGTGCTGGAAGAGGGTGCGGTGCAGGAGGTCCATCGCGTCGTCGTCGCTCTCCAGCTGGAGCGCGAGGTCGACGTCCTTGGTGATGATGACCTCGGCGGCCTTCGCCATCAGACGCTGCGCGAGCTGGCCCATCTCCAGGATCGTCGCGTGCAGGTCACGCGGGACCGTGTTCTCGGGGAAGCGGAGCCGGGTCAGCTTGGCCACGTGCTGGGCGAGGTCGCCGGAGCGCTCCAGGTCCGCCGACATGCGCAGCGACGTCACGACGATCCTGAGATCCGTCGCCACCGGCTGCTGCCTGGCCAGCAGGGCTATCGCGCGGGCCTCCAGGTCGTGCTGAAGGTCGTCGACCTTCTTGTCCGCCTCGATCACGCTCTCGGCCAGCTTCAGGTCGGCGTCGAGCATCGCCGTCGTGGCGCGACCGATCGCCGACCCCACCAGTCGGGCCATCTCGACCAGGCCCTCACCGATGGAGTCAAGTTCCTCGTGGTACGCGTCCCGCATCAGGGTGTCCCTCTCTTACGTACGTCAGCTCGTGGGTAACCAGGAAAGCCGTTCCGGAAGCCGTTCCGCCAGGCCAGGAAGGCCGAACGACCGAATGAACGGCGACGACGGAACGGTGACCGGGGGCCCGGACGAACCCCACGCTCCCACGTTCGGGCCCCTACGCGTCCGTTTCGGCCATCCCAAATGAACCAATACTGGCTCCAAGGTGAACTCTGGGCGACGAGTGTTCGAGGTCGCCCTCCGATCGCTGTGGGGATGTCCGACCTCGTGCCTAACCTGGATGCATGGACGTGAACGCGGCGGTCGCCGCAGCGGCAGCGATCGCCGGAGTGCTCACCGGCGTCATCGCCATGCTGGCGTTCCGTGTCAGCGAACGCGAGCAGAAGCGTCCCACCAGGACCTCCCTGCACACGGACCCGGTGCTTCCGCCCGGCGTGGACACCGTGCTCTCCGTGCTGCGCTCCTCCGCCGTCGTGCTCGACGAGGCCGACGCCGTCGTCAAGGCCAGCTCCGCCGCGTACGCCCTCGGGCTCGTGCGGGGCGGCAAGCTCTCCATCGAGCCGATGCTCAAGATGGCGCGCGACACCCGCCGGGACGGCGAGATACGGCAGGTCGAGCTGGACCTGCCCCGGCGCGGCACGGGGCGCGGTGAGGCACTCGCCGTCTCCGCGCGCGTCGCGCCGCTCGGCTCCCGGCTGGTGCTGCTCCTGGTCGAGGACCTCACCGAGGCCCGCCGGATCGAGGCCGTGCGGCGTGACTTCGTCGCCAACGTCAGCCATGAGCTGAAGACGCCGGTCGGCGCGCTGTCGCTGCTGAGCGAGGCCGTCATGGGTGCGTCGGACGACCCCGAGGCGGTGGAGAGGTTCGCCGGACGCATGCAGATCGAGGCGACCCGGCTCACCAACCTCGTCCAGGAACTGATCGACCTCTCGCGGGTGCAGAACGACGACCCGCTGGAGGACGCCGAGCCCGTCCGGGTGGACGAGCTGGTCGCCGAGGCCGTCGACCGCTGCCGCCACCAGGCGGGCACCAAGCAGATCACGATGGCCGCCGGAGGCACCGCCGAGCTGCGCGTCTGGGGCAACCGCGGGCAGCTCGCCGCCGCCCTCGGCAACCTCGTCGAGAACGCCGTCAACTACTCCCCGGCCCGCACTCGCGTCGGCATAGCCGCACGCCAGGTGAGTGCGCCCGGCGGGGACCACATCGAGATCGCCGTGACCGATCAGGGCATCGGCATCTCGGACAAGGACAAGGAGCGCATCTTCGAGCGCTTCTACCGCGTGGACCCGGCCCGCTCCCGCCAGACCGGCGGTACGGGCCTCGGTCTCGCGATCGTCAAGCACGTGGCCGCCTCGCACGGCGGGGAGGTCACGGTGTGGAGCTCGGAGGGACAGGGCTCCACGTTCACCCTCAGGCTGCCGGAGGCGGGCATGTCCCGTGCCCGTGCGGCCCAGCACCCGGACCTCGACGACGAGGACGGACAGCCTCACACCGCCCCATCCCCGTACGGACCGTACGAATCGCATCCCGCCCCGGAGGTCCTTCCGTGACCCGAGTGCTCGTCGTCGAGGACGAGGAGTCCTTCTCCGACGCCCTGTCCTACATGCTCCGCAAAGAGGGCTTCGAGGTCGCCATCGCGACCACCGGACCCGACGGTCTCGACGAGTTCGAGCGCAACGGAGCCGACCTCGTCCTGCTCGACCTGATGCTGCCCGGGCTGCCGGGCACCGAGGTCTGCCGTCAGCTGCGCGGCCGTTCCAACGTCCCGGTGATCATGGTGACCGCCAAGGACAGCGAGATCGACAAGGTCGTGGGCCTGGAAATAGGAGCCGATGACTATGTCACCAAGCCCTTCTCCTCCCGCGAGCTCGTCGCCCGTATCCGGGCCGTACTGCGCCGCCGCGGCGAGCCCGAGGAGGTCACCCCGGCCGCGCTGGAGGCGGGGCCCGTCCGGATGGACGTCGACCGTCACGTGGTCACTGTCTCGGGCTCCAAGGTCGACCTCCCCCTCAAGGAGTTCGACCTGCTCGAGATGCTGCTGCGCAACGCGGGCCGTGTCCTGACCCGCATGCAGCTCATCGACCGGGTCTGGGGCGCCGACTACGTCGGCGACACCAAGACCCTCGACGTCCACGTCAAGCGCCTCAGAGCCAAGATCGAACCGGACCCGGGCGCGCCGCGGTACCTGGTGACGGTGCGGGGGCTGGGGTACAAGTTCGAGCCGTAGACCCGACGCCTCTCCGGGCCGGGAATCGCTTCACAGCAACGACGCGCCCGACGTCCGGCACCGCCTGACGTCCGGCACCGCCCGGCGTCCGATAGCACCCCGCGCCCGGCACCGGGCGGCCCACCGCGCCGTCGTGATGTGACCTAAGCCGAAGGGCGGCACCCCCTGCGAGGGG
>NZ_JBHVDD010000073.1:0-52665 GCF_042802995.1 Streptomyces sp. NPDC057438 | reverse complement strand
CCCCGACGTCACGTCGGGGACCGGGACACGGCCCTTTCTGCGGCTCCCGAACAGGTCCTGTACGGCGCTCAGTCGGCCGTGTGGATGCTGCTCACTCGGTGGTGAACTGGTGCAGCCCCGGCACGGTGAGCGTTCCGCCGAACTGGCCCGCCTGGACGACCTTCACCTTGGTGAAGTAGATCAGCGGGATGTTCAGCGGCGGCGGGTGCTTGGGGTCGAAGGTCACCGGGATCAGACCGAGCAGGTTGCCGGAGATGCTCTCGGTGTACATGACCGTCTTGCCGTCGCGGATCGTGGACGTCGTGCCCTTGCCGGCCTGCACGTGGTAGGTCACGCCGGCCTGCTTGTCGTCGACGGTCTGGTGGAGGTCGCCGATGTCGGTGCCGCCGGAGACGACGTACTTCAGCACCTCCTTGACCTTGCCGTCGGCCGTCCTCACCTTGACGACGCCCTGGTAGTCGGCGCCCTTCAGCGTCAGCGAGCTGGCGTTCAGGTACCAGGGCTCGGAGGGCAGCGCGGGGATGCCCTTCTCCACGCCGCTCTCGTCGTCCGTGGCGACGAAGCAGTCGTCGAGGTCCGTGCTCTCGCTCGGGGACGGGCTCGGCGTCGCCTCGGCGTCGGCGGCGGTGTCCTTCGCCGCGTCCTCGGCGTCGTCGGCCTTGTCGTCGGCCTTGTCGGTCTTGTCGCCGGCGCTGCCGGTGACGTCCTTGGCTGAGTCCTCGACCTTGTCGGTGACGTCGACGGAGCCCTTGCCGTCCTTGCCCGAGTCCTTGCCGTCGTCCGTGCCGTTCTCCGCCGCCGAGGGCGAGGGGGACGGGCTGGTGGACGCGGACGGGGTGTCGCTCCCCGTCTCCTTGTCGTCCGGCGTGAACAGGTCCTCCAGCGCGCTGCCGATGTCCTCCAGGACATTGCCGCCGCTGTCCTTCTCCGAGACGGAGTCGGACGGCGTGTCCGCGGCCGCCTCGTCGGAGGTGTCGGCCGACGCGGAGCCACCCGTCGTGTCCTTGTCGTCGGAACCTGAATCCGGCGAAGAGGGCTCGTCCGAGGACGTGTCGTCGGAGGCGGAGCCGCCCGAGGAGTCGCCGCCCGCGGGCTTGTCCCCGCCCTTCGGCTCGTCCTTGGGCTCCTCCTTCGGCTCGTCGTCCTTCGCGTCGTCCGAGGAGTCGGCGTCCTTCGTGGCGGAGGCGGACGGCGTGGGGGTCGGGGAGGCGGAGCTGTCCTTGTCCTCCTCGGCGGCCTCCAGGGCCGTCACACAGTCCTTGTACTCGTCGGCCGTCAGGCTCTTGGACGCGGGGTCCTCGGCGAGGGCCAGCGTGGGAGTGAAGCCCATGCCCATGAGGACCGCCGTGGGCATGGCCGCCAGGGCTATCGCTTTGCCCGCCGGCATGTTCAGCCGGGTGAGAAGGGGCTTCTTGGGTGCCGCGTGCCGCGGTCCGGTTCTCGCACGGGACTCTCCCACCGAAGTCCCGTGGGTCACCTCGTCAGCCGGCACTGTGCCTCCCGTTCGTCCCGTTCGTGGGGGTGGTACCTGACAGGTCGTCGCCCTCGCCGTTCGGCGCCCCGCTCACCGAACCCGCGGTCGCGGGCTCCGGGGCGTCGCCCTTGTGCAGGGGGACCGCACCTTGCTGTGCCGTGTTCTGGGCCGTCGTGTCCTGGGGAGCCGCGGACTGGGCCGGGGTCCGGTAGGTGGACGGCACCGACGCCTCGTCGTGACCGGGCCCCCAGGCGATGGCCAGCGCACCGCCGATCAGGGCGAGCAGGAAGCCGAAGCCGAAGCCTCCGAGGTTGGAGACGGGGATGGACACGAGCGCCAGGAGGATCGCCGCCGTACCGGCGAAGGTGCGGACGTGCCGCTGGAACCAGAGGCTGACGCCGAGCACCACCAGCAGCACGCCGATGATGAGCGAACCCGAGCCGCCCGTCGTCGCCATGGCGAGCGTGAGGTGGCCGAGCTGGATGTTCGCGTACGGGAAGTACATGATCGGGAAGCCGCTGAGCAGTACCAGCAGGCCGGCCCAGAAGGGACGACTGCCCCTCCAGTCCCGGAAGCGCCGCCGGAGGACGCGGAGATAGTCTTCGTTCTGCCCCGTTGACTCGGCGCTCATGGACAACAGCTCCCTGGAACAGTGTTGCTGTGACAAGTTCACGTACGCCGAAGCGCGCGTACGGAATTCACGTACGAATGCGCGTGCGCGGCGGAGCGCACGGCGAGAGGGACGGGCGGGCGAAGAAGCGAGAGGCCCCCTCACCCGCCCAGGGAGTGCCTAGTAGCACTCCACCGTGCCCTTGTGGAGCGACATCTTGAGGTTGCTCAGCTTGAAGGTTCCGGCAGTGGTGGCCCACGCCGTCTGCTTCACGTCGGTCAGCGTGGCCGAGTCGGCCTGCTGGGCGAACCCGTAGGGGTTGGCCTGCTCCGAGCCACCCTTCATGCCCGGACCCTTGTTGGCGTCCTTGGCCGCCACACCGATGTCGATGCCGCGGAAGACGGCATCGGCCGAGAGGTCCTCGACGTCGATGTAGAGGTTCTGGGCCTCGACCTTCTTGCCACCCGTACCGGCGGTCAGCTTGAGGCTGACGCTACCGAGGAACGGGACGCCCGGGGTCACGACCGACTGGCACATGTTGGTGATCGACGCGGACTTGAACGCCGAAACGGCGACGGGGTGAACCGTCTTCTCGCCCTTGAGGGTGTAGCCCTCGTCGAGCGCTCCGTACTGCGAGAAGCCCGTACCGTCGAGCTGGTCAGCCGTCACCTTGAACGACTGGCCCGACACACTGAACGACGCTGCAAGAGCACCCTGCGCGAGGGCGACACCTATCGCTGCCGTGGCGGCGACGCTGGGCACCATGACCACAGCGAACCGCTTCCATCTGGTCCCGCCACGCACCTGGGACTCCATATTTCCTCCTTCTCGGACGTACATCTCCTGACACCGGCTCGCCCCCACAGGCGGCGGCTCGACCGGGCAGGGATGGGAGAAGTGCTACGTCCTCGGGAAGGAGAGCGCCCGCGCTCGGCTGCGCGAAAAGCGCCCGAACTCACCGGCGATCACCCCCGAGCGACAACCACTGGTCGCGCCTGACACGCATCACGCACAACCTGCTGGACAGGCTCCACCCTTGAGCGGAGACCCCCCTGTCCAAGAACAGGCGCCACTGTCGCCCGCTCTGCTCGGTGGGGACCCAGAAAACCCGTTGACCCGACTGGTTGGCGGGGTACGGGGAAGGACCGAGCGTCGCCGATCGTGGTGCATTCTCGCCGCCCCCGCAAGGGGGGTCGTTACTGGCTAGTAACGGACGGATAACCGAACAACGACCCATCGGCATCGGCCAGCGACCCTGGGTGGCGCCGAGTGAGGCGACACAATGGTTGACAGACGGACAGAGTCCGACAGATCGACGAGATTGTCTTACTGCCAGTAACAGCGGCCGCGTTTACCAAGATTTGGCAAAACGCGGCCGCGGTGTCGCTGTGTCGCCAAATCGCTCACTCGCGCAACACACGTCCCGGCACTCCGGTGCCGAAGGCCCCCACTCCCCAGACCCCCCGCCCGGCACAGTCGGCGCACAGCCGGGACAAGGGGTCATCAGCGGGTCAGAACAGCGCCCGCGCCAGCGCGCGTCGCGCCGCGGCCACCCGCGGATCGTCGCCGCCGACCACCTCGAACAGCTCGACCAGCCGCGTCCGTACGGCGTCCCGCTCGTCACCCGCGGTGACCCGCACGGTGTCGATGAGTCGACCGAACGCGTCCTCCACGTGCCCGCCGACGAGGTCGAGGTCCGCCGCGGCAATCTGCGCCTGCGCGTCACCCGGGTTCTCGGCGGCCGCCTTGCGCACGTCCTGCGGATCGGCCCCCTGCACACGCTGCAGCAACTCGGCCTGCGCGAGGCCCAGTTTGGCCTCCGTGTTGCCCGGGTCGTCGCTCAACACGTTCTTGTACGCCTGCACCGCACCGCCGAAGTCGCCCGCGTCCAGGGCGCGTACGGCGGCTTCGAGCAGATGGTCGTAGGGGCCGGCCGGGATCTGCGGGGCCGCCTGGGCGGGGGCGCCGGCCTCGGCGTCGGGGTCCACCACGAGGCCGGTGAGCCCGAAGCGCTGCTCGGCGACCTGGACGAGCTGCTCGAGGGTCTCGCGGATCTGCTGCTCGGGGGCGGCCCCCTGGAAGAGGGGCAGCGCCTGCCCGGCGACTACGGCGAACACCGCCGGGATCCCCTGGATCCCGAACTGCTGCATCAACATCTGGTTGGCGTCGACGTCGATCTTGGCGAGGACGAACTTGCCGGCGTACTCGACGGCCAGCCGCTCCAGCACCGGGCTGAGCTGCTTGCAGGGCTGGCACCACTCGGCCCAGAAGTCGATGACGACGGGCACTTCGGTGGACCGCTGCAGAACCTCGCTCTCGAACCCGGCCTCATCGACGTCGATGACCAGGTCGGCCGGCGAGACCGCCCCTCCCCCGCCCTGCCGTGCCGCTTCGGCGCGCGCCTGCTCCGCCTTCGCCTTGGCCTCCTGGGCCGCCTTCACCGCGGCGAGGTCGACGACTCCGCTCATGGACATGTTCCGTGGCTGCATGAGTACATCCTCCCCCTTCCGAGCACGCGGGTGAAAAGCGTCCCGAGAGTCAGGTGCCCGGCCCAGCCTTTCGCTACGACTCGTAGCGTAACTGCGCCCGACGGCTCTCTGTACCCCTCACTACCCACTCCGCAGTGATCTGCCTCACTCTGCCGCCCAGGATTTCGACAACGGCCGGATATGGTCGGCGGATGCAGAGCAGCACCCCCGCCTCCCGCGCCACGGGCGGCCGCCCGCGCAGCGCCGCCGCGGACGCCGCGATCCTGGCGGCGACCCGGGAGGCACTGGTCGACCTGGGCTGGTCCAAGCTGACGCTGGGCGACGTGGCCACCCGGGCCGGCGTCGCGAAGACGACGCTCTACCGCCGCTGGGCCGGAAAGAACGAACTCGTCGTGGACGCGGTCGCGGAACTCTTCGACGAACTCCGCCTCCCCGACCGGGGCAGCCTGGCGGCCGACATCGAGGGCGTCGTGCTCCAGTTCGCGGCGATCCTGGCCCGGCCCGAGGCCAGGAGCGGCCTGATGGCGGTCATCGCGGAGTCCACCCGCGACGACGCCCTGCGCGAACGCATCCGCGCGTCCATCGTCGACCGCCAGAAACGCCTGGTCCTGGAGGGCCGCGCCCGCGCCCAGACCCGCGGCGAACTCCCCCCCGAACCCGACCCCACCACCGCCTCCCGCACCGTCGACCTCATCTTCGACGTCGTGGCGGGCGCGGTCGTCCACCGCACCCTGATCAGCGCGGGCCCGGCGGACGAACAATGGGTAAGGGATTTCACGAAGCTCCTGCTCCAGGGCCTGAACGGCACAGCACCGAACCGGACTCCCTAGGGGAGCGGGAACCGCGCGAACGGGGTTCCCGGGCGGAGCCCCGAGCCCGTGACGGGGGTCGAAGGGGCGCGCAGGGCCCCTGGGACGAGACGGGACGGGAGCGGGAGAGGCGCAGGGGACGAGATCCCGCAGGGCGCCCCCACCCCTCTAGAAGCCCGGCGGCTCCGTATACACCCCCCACTCCTCCCGCAGCACCCCGCAGATCTCCCCCAACGTCGCCTCGGCGCGGACCGCATCAAGCATCGGCCCGATCATGTCGCCCCCCTCCCGGGCGGCGGCGGCCATCGCATCGAGCCCCACCCGCACGGCCACACCGTCCCGCCGCGCCCTCCGCTCACCCAGCGCCCGGACCTGCTCCCGCTCCACCTCGTGCCCCACCCGAAGGATCTCCAGGTCCCCGGTCACCGACCCCTGGTGGACATTGACCCCGACCACCCGCTTCTCCCCCTTCTCCAGCGCCTGCTGGTACCGGAACGCGGACTCCGCGATCTCCCCGGTGAACCACCCGTCCTCGATCCCCCGCAGGATCCCGGATGTCATCGGCCCGACCGGATGCACCCCGTCGGGATGCGCCCGCAGCCCCCGCTCCCTGATCCGGTCGAAGATCTTCTCCGCATCGGCATCGATGCGGTCCGTCAGCTGCTCGACGTACCACGAACCACCCAGCGGATCGGCCACGCCCGCGACCCCGGTCTCCTCCATCAGCACCTGCTGCGTCCTGAGCGCGATCTCCGCCGCCTGCTCGCTCGGCAGCGCCAGCGTCTCGTCGAGGGCGTTGGTGTGCAGCGAGTTGGTCCCGCCGAGCACCGCGGACAGCGCCTCCACCGCCGTGCGCACCACGTTGTTGTACGGCTGCTGCGCGGTCAGCGAGACCCCGGCGGTCTGGGTGTGGAACCGCAGCCACTGCGCCTTGTCGGTCCGTGCCCCGTAGACGTCCCGCATCCACCGCGCCCAGATCCGCCTGGCCGCGCGGAACTTGGCGATCTCCTCGAAGAAGTCGAGGTGCGCGTCGAAGAAGAAGGACAGCCCCGGCGCGAACACGTCCACGTCCAGCCCACGGCTGAGCCCCAGCTCCACGTACCCGAACCCGTCCGCCAGCGTATACGCCAGCTCCTGCGCCGCCGTGGCCCCGGCCTCGCGGATGTGGTAGCCGGAGACGGACAACGGCTTGTAGGCGGGGACGCCGGCCGCGCAGTACTCCATGAGGTCGCCGATGAGGCGCAGATGCGGCTCGGGCCGGAAGATCCACTCCTTCTGGGCGATGTACTCCTTGAAGATGTCGGTCTGCAGCGTGCCGTTGAGGACGGCCGGGTCGACACCCTGGCGCTCGGCGGCGACGACGTACATGCAGAAGACCGGGACGGCGGGCCCGCTGATCGTCATCGACGTGGTGACGTCCCCGAGCGGGATCTCCCGGAACAGCACCTCCATGTCGGCGGCGGAGTCGATGGCCACACCGCAGTGCCCGACCTCTCCGAGCGACCGTGGATCGTCCGAGTCCCGCCCCATGAGCGTCGGCATGTCGAACGCGACGGACAGCCCCCCACCTCCGTTGGCGAGGATCGTGCGGTACCGCTCGTTCGTCTGCTCCGCGTTCCCGAACCCCGCGAACTGCCGGATCGTCCAGGTCCGCCCCCGGTACCCCGTCGGATACAGCCCCCGCGTGAACGGAAACTCCCCCGGCCACCCGATCCGCTCGAACCCCTCGTACACATCCCCGGCCCGGGGCCCGTACACAGGCTCCACCCGCTCCCCGGAGAGGCTCGTGAAATCCCCCTCCCGCTTCCGAGCGCAGTCGTAACGTGCCTGCCAGCGTCGGCGTCCCTCTTCGATGGCGTCAGCGTCCATGTCCCCAATTTACTAGGATGTCCTAGTAAGAGTCGGTGACAAGCCGCCGTAGGCGCACCCGTACGGCGGCAGGAGTCAGGCTGGCGCGGCCTGACCGCGGGGGTCAGCCTGCGGCGGCCGGACGCTCACGCCTTGGCGATCACTGGAGAGCCGTCCGTGATCTTGTCCTCGACCTCACGGGAGATCTGGCGCTCCACGAAGAAGGCGGCCGTGGGAATCGTGCCCGCGAGGAGCACCCACAACTGCTTGCGCACCGGCCACTTCGCCTTGGAACCGAGGTCGAAGGCGAAGATCAGGTACAGCACGTACAGCCAGCCGTGCGCGATTCCGACGACCTGCGTGAAGCTGTCGGCGCCGTCCAGTTCGAGCAGGTACTTGGCGATCACACCGAGGGTCAGCAGAACCAGCAGCACACCGGTGACGTAGGCCAGGACGCGGTAGCGGGTCAGCACGCTCTTTTTCATGCACCCGAGCGTAGCCACCGGTTGCGAGCGATCTTCGAGCGCCCCTCGGCGCCCGCCCTCAGTTCTCCTCGAAGTCCCCCGCCGCCACCCGCAGCGGGCGGAGCATCGCGAAGATCTCCGCGCATTCCTCGGCGTCGTAGGTGCCCAGGCCGAAGTCCATGGACATGAGGTCGCGGGTGGCGGCGTCGCAGACCTCGCGGCCCTTGTCGGTGATGGAGGCGAGGGTGCCGCGGCCGTCGTTGGGGTTGGGGCGTTTGTCGACGAGGCCGGACTTCACCAGACGGTCGACGGTGTTCGTCACGGACGTGGGGTGCACCATCAGCCGCTCGCCGATCTTGGACATCGGCAGCTCGCCCTTCTGGGAGAAGGTGAGCAGCACGAGGGCCTCGTAGCGCGCGAACGTCAGCCCGTACGGCTTGACCACCGCGTCGACCTCCGCCAGCAGGATCTGCTGGGCGCGCATGATCGAGGTGATCGCGGCCATGGACGGGACGTTTCCCCAGCGCTGCTTCCAGTGCTCGTCGGCGCGCGAGATGGGATCGAAGGAGAGGCTGAGCGGCTTCGGCACGGCATCGACCTTACCGGCCGGTCACATGCTGGTCAGCCCCGTCTCGCTTTTCGGTACGCACCCCGGCCCCCGCAGCACCCCTCTCGGCCGGAGCCCCCTTGTCCACAGGGCGCGCCACCCATGCCGGCGAGGGTCAGCGCCCCGCGGTCTTCCGGAGGTGGTGACGGACCGCCCGCTGGGCCACAGGGCCGAGACCGTCGAGCGCGGCCGCGAGCACCGCGAGCTGTTCCAGCGCGCCGAGCGCCGCCTCCGCCCCCTGTGGATCGACCCCCTCGTACAGCTCCAGTCCCACGAACGACGCCGCCACGGCCCGCGCCAGCCCGCCCGCGTCCGCGAACTCCCCGAGCGGCGAACCCGCCAGGACCCGCCGCAGCACCCCCTCCACCTCCGTGATCCACAGCTCCAGCCCCGCCGCCGTGGCCGGCGCCAGCCGCGGCTGGGTCTGCGCGCCCGCGAGGAGCTGCCCCAGAACGGCCACGTGCCCCTGCGCACGCTCCTCCGCGTGCATCTCCCGCCCGAAGGCCAGCAGTTCGGACAGCGAGCCGATCGCCGCCAGCCGGTCCCGGTGGCGGGCGACCCGCTGCTCGGCCCCGTACCGGCAGGCCGCCGCGAGGAGTTCGTCCACGGACCCGAAGTGGTAGAAGACGAGCGCCTGGTTCACCCCGGCGGTCGCGGCGATCGAGCGGGCGGACGTCTTGGCGATCCCCTGCTCGACGAGCGTCCGCAGCGCGCCCTCCAGCAGCTTCACCCGGGTCGCTTCGCTCACGCGCGCACCTCCTCGCGGACCGGCCGCAGCCCCGCCCGGACCCCGCACACCCGCACGTCCTCGTACGTCGCCGCGAACGAGCCCTCGTAACCGAACAGCGGCCCGAAGTGCCGGTTCACCACCCGCACCCGGATCCGGAATCGCCCCGTCCGCTCGTCGAACCGCTCCCGCACCTCCGCCTCGCCGCCGACGAGTTCCGGGACGCGCACGTCGACCGGCCCCTCCCGGAAGCGGTGTTCGCCGGAGCGGATCAGCAGCGACCCGTCGGGCTCGGCGCCGAAGTAGAGGTCGGTGGCGAGGTGCTGGTGGGTGCCGAGGTAGTCGAGGACACGGTCGCCCTCGGGGCCCAGCACCATCTGGGCGTCGAACCGGCGGGGCCGGCCGGGCAGGTCGAAGGTACGCACGAAGGTCACCGTCTCACGGCCGAACCGGTCGGTGTACGGCACGTTCTCGATGGTGAAGGGGACGTTGCGGCCTTCGCGCGGGACAAGGATGTTGCGGGTGCCGCCGAGCGCGAGGAACGGCTTCACCAGGCCCCGGCCGTGCCAGATCCGTTCCATCGTGCCCCGGCCGGTGCAGGCCTCACCGCTCGCCAGCCCCACCGAGAAACGCCTGCGCAGTTCGGGATGGAGCCGGTCGAAGTCCGCTCCCATGACCGTCCGGAAGATCGAGGACGGAGGAACCGTTCCGTGCATGGCGGCTATCCCTTCAGGGTCGCGAGCAGGCGCGGAGCACGCGCGCGCGGGGGAGGGGTCCGCAGACAGCGGCGGGCGGACGGGGTGCCGGGCAGCGGCGGCACGATCAGGGCGGCCAGGACCGCCGACACGGCCAGCACGGGCGTCGCGAACAGTGTCAGCGGGGCGAGGGGGCCCGCCGGGTCCACCAGCGCCCCGTACGCCATCCCGGCGCAGGCGGCCACGATCGTCAGCGCGCGTACGGCCGCCTCGGCGAGCCAGCGGCGCAGGGCCCGCTCGGGGGCGATGTCCCGCTCCAGCCAGAGGCGCAGGCGGTCGAAGGACCAGGCGGTGGCCCAGCCCATGAGCGGGCGGAACAGCAGCCGGTCGGCGAGGGCACCGGGGCGGCCCCAGCGGGGGCGGTAGTCGTAGCCGGTGAGGAAGCGGATGCCCTCGCCGTCGGGCACGTAGCGCCAGTAGCCGCTGCCCTCGGCGATCAGGGAGAGGGGGTGCGGGGAGGAGAACCGCAGCGCGGAGGTCCTGGTGCCGTCCGGCCGCTCCCGCTCACCGGCCGAGACCCCGGTCCCCCCGACCGTCAGCCCCGGCAGGAGCCGGGTGGCGTACCGGAAGCGCCGGGGCTCGCCCTCCGCGCACGGGAGGGGGCGGATCTCGGTGAAGCGCAGGTCCCAGCGCTCATGGAGGGCCGTGTCCTGGCTGTGTGCCCACAGGTCGTCCAGATCGGCCCGGACACGTGCCTCTACGTAGAGCCCCATTCGCTTTCCCCCAGGTCGGCGACATTTTTGAGCGACTGCTCAATTCGATGGACAGGACCGTACAGCGTTTTGAGCGACCGCTCAAACAGTGGACACGCGAAAACCCCGGTCCCGCAGGACCGGGGCTCGGTGGCGGCCGGGGGGCGGCGGTGCCGGCGGCTGCGGCGGGCGGCCGGCGCTACCGCTCGGCGGACAGGTGGCGCTCCACCGTCTCCATCTTCGACGTGAGGCCGTCGGTGACGCCGGGGCGGATGTCGGCCTTGAGGACGAGCGAGACACGGGGCGCGTGTTCCTCGACGGCGGCGACGGCACGCCGTACGACGTCCATCACCTCGTCCCACTCGCCCTCGATCGAGGTGAACATGGCGTCGGTCCGGTTCGGCAGCCCGGATTCACGGACGACCCGGACGGCGTCGGCGACGTACTCGCCCACGTCCTCGCCGACACCCAGCGGGGTCACGGAGAAGGCGACGATCACGCTTTCACGGCCCCCTCGCCCTCGCCGTGCGCGCGTGCCGCGAACGCCGCGCCGACCGCGCTCTCGGCCTCCCGGCGGAGCTTGCGGTCGGCGAAGAAACCGCCGGTGGGCAGGACGGAGAGGGCGAAGTAGAGCGCGGCGGTCCGCAGCGGCCACTTGGTGCGGTTCCAGGCGTCGGCCCAGAACAGCAGGTACAGCAGGAACAGGATGGCGTGGACCCAGCCCATCACCGGCACCGCGTTGAACTCGGTGGTGCGCTTGAGCACCGAGCAGACGAGCAGCAGCAGGAAGGAGACCGCCTCGGGGGCGGAGACGAGGCGCAGGCGGCGCAGGGCGGAGGCGGTCTGTAGGTCCACGGGTCACCTTCGGTGAGGTCGGCGGGGCGAGTAGTCGCGGTGCCCGGCTGCCCTTGTGAAAGGAAGCACAAGCGACTCCATTCTGGCATCCGTCAACCTCCCGGTGACCCCAGGGGTCCCTTCGGGGTCGAGATCCTCCTCAAGGACCTGTCCTGTCCGGGCATCTGCCGGTTACCGTCCTCCCGTGGCAATGTTCCGACTTCAAGGCAGCAAAGTGCTGGCCGTCGACATGACCGGTGACGCCGTGAAGGCGAAGAACGGCTCGATGGTCGCCTACGACGGTCAGATGTCGTTCAAGAAACTGAGCGGCGGCGGTGAGGGCCTGCGCGGGATGGTGACGCGCCGCCTCACGGGTGAACAGATGACGTTGATGGAGGTGACCGGGCAGGGAACCTGTTGGTTCGCGGACCGGGCGTCCGAGATCAACCTGGTGAGTCTTCAGGGGGACAAGCTGTACGTGGAGTCGAGCAATCTGCTCGCGACGGACTCCGGGCTGCGTACGGGCACGAGCTTCACGGGGCTGCGCGGCGCCTCACAGGGCAACGGCCTGTTCACCACGACCATCGAGGGCCACGGCCAGGCGGCGATCATGTCCGACGGCCCGGCGGTGGTGCTGCGGGTCAGTCACCAGTACCCGCTGACGGTCGACCCGGGTGCGTACATCGCGCACCAGGGCAACCTCCAGCAGTCCTTCCAGTCCGGTGTGACGTTCCGCACCCTCATGGGCGAGGGCGGCGGCGAGGCCTTCCAGATCCGCTTCGAGGGCGACGGACTGGTCTACGTCCAGCCCAGCGAGCGCAACACGGTGGCGGGGGACGTCTGACATGGCCTTCCGTGAGATCAACTCGAAGATGATCGAGGCGACCGTGCTGCCGGGCCAGCGGCTGTTCAGCCAGCGCGGCGCGATGCTCGCCTACAAGGGCGAGGTTTCCTTCACCCCCAACACGCAGGGCGGTCAGGGCGGTATCGCCTCGATGATCGGCCGCCGGGTGGCGGGTGAGGCGACCCCGCTGATGACCGTCGAGGGCAGCGGCACGGTGCTGTTCGGGCACGGCGGCCACCACATCCAGGTGATCAATCTGACGGGCGAGACCCTGTACGTGGAGGCCGACCGCCTGCTGGCCTTCGACGGCACCCTCCAGCAGGGCACGATGTTCATGGGCTCCCAGGGCGGCGTCATGGGCATGGTCCGGGGCCAGGTGACGGGCCAGGGCCTGTTCACCACCACCCTGAAGGGGCACGGCGCGGTCGCGGTCATGGCGCACGGCGGGGTCATCGAGGTCCCGATCACCCCCCAGCGCCCGGTCCACGTGGACCCGCAGGCGTACGTGGCGCACCACGGCGACGTACGCAACAAGCTCTCCACCGCGCTCGGCTGGCGCGACATGGTGGGCCGGGGCTCCGGCGAGGCGTTCCAGCTGGAGCTGAGCGGCAGTGGTGCGGTGTACGTCCAGGCCTCGGAGGAGAAACTGTGAGCATGTACGGGGCCCCGGTCGCCGGACCGGCCGTCTTCGACCCGATGACGCTGCCGTCCGACGACAACGTCAACAACTACACCTTCTGCGTGGAGCTCAAGGGGAGCCAGTGGTTCCTGCAGAAGGGCAAGATGATCGCCTACTACGGCCAGATGGAGTTCAACGGCATCGGGCACGGCCGTCTCGGCGGTCTCGTCCGCACGTCGTTCCATTCGCCTCTGCACGCGAGTGACTGGGTCGTGGCCGAGGGATCCGGCAAGATGCTCCTCGCCGACCGGGCCTTCGACGTCAATTCGTATGACTTGGAGGAGGGCAACCTGACCATTCGCTCGGGCAACCTCCTTGCTTTTCAGCCAAGTCTCGCGCTGAAGCAGTCGATCGTTCCGGGCTTCCTGACCCTCATCGGGACGGGCAAGTTCGTGGCGGCCTCCAACGGCCCGGTGGTGTTCATGGAACCCCCCATCCGGGTGGACCCGCAGGCCCTGGTCGGGTGGGCCGACTGCCCCTCGCCGTGCCACCACTACGACCACGGCTACATGGCGGGCCTGATGGGCGGCCTACGTGCGATGACGGGCCTGGGCGGCGCTTCCGGAGAGGAGCACCAGTTCGAGTTCGTCGGGGCGGGCACTGTACTGCTCCAGTCCTCCGAGACCCTCATGGCCGAGCAGGCCACGGGCGTGGTCCCGCACGAGCCGGGCGTACCCGGTGGCGGCGGGGTGCCCGGTCACCACGGACAGCCGGCGGGGGCACCGCGCCTTCCCGGACAGCTGGGCGACCTCCAGCGTCGCTTCGGGCTGTGAGCGGTAGTCTGCGGAGTGTGACATCGAACGTGTGCACGTTGTCATGCTCCACACCCGTACGACCCGACCCGTCCGCACGACAAGAACCACCCCACCCTCACTAGTTCGCCTTTCAACATTTTAGGTAGACTTCATTCATGGAGACCGAAACGGCCACGCGCTGGCTGACCGATGCGGAGCAGTGCGCCTGGCGCACCCATCTGGACGTCAACAGGCTGCTGACCCACCAGCTGGAAAGGGATCTGCAGCCGTTCGGCCTGACGATGAACGACTACGAGATCCTGGTGAACCTCTCCGAGTCGGAGGGCCGCCGGATGCGGATGAGCGACCTCGCCGCCGCCACCCTCCAGTCCAAGAGCCGCCTCTCGCACCAGATCACCCGCATGGAGAACGCGGACCTGGTGCGCCGGGAGAACTGCGAGTCCGACCGGCGCGGGCTGTTCGCCGTGCTGACGGAGCACGGCCTGGAGACGATGCGGCGGGTGGCGCCGCATCATGTCGCTTCCGTGCGGCGCCACTTCATCGACCTGCTGCCGGAGGAGTCGCTGGAGGAACTGCACAAGTCGCTGACACCGATCGCGGATCACCTCCGGAGCCACCGCGGCAGGCCGTGACCCGGTGACCGGGACCGGCCGGGGCAGCGGGGATCAGCCGCGGCCGCGGGTCCGGCGCGGCTGGTGACGCCCCCGCGGCGGAGCCTCCGGTGTCACGGTCCCCCGCCCCGGCGTCTCCAGGGGCAGCCGCAGTTCGAACAACGCTCCCCCGCCGGGCGCGTCCCCGACCGTCAGGGTGCCCGAGTGGCGCACGGCGATGTCCCGGGCGATGGCCAGACCGAGGCCCGCGCCGCCGTCGTCCCGCGCCCGGGAGTCGTCCAGCCGGACGAACCGCTCGAAGACCCGCTCGCGGTCGGCCTCGGGAACGCCCGCGCCGTCGTCCGTGACCTGGAGGACGGCCCAGCCCGGGGTGGTGCGCAGGGTGACGGCGACCCGGTCGCGGGCGTGACGGCGGGCGTTGTCCAGAAGGTTGCCGAGCACGCGGCAGATCTGGTTGCGCGAGCCGCGCAGTTCCACGGAGTCGTCGCCGTCCAGGCTCACACCGTCCCGGGACGCCACCTCCTCCCGTACGACCTCCGCCAGGTCGAACCGCGCCTCCGGCGGCGGCTTCTCCCCCGCGTCCAGCCGGGCCAGCAGCAGCAGGTCGGCGGCGAGACTCTGCAGCCGTACGGTGTCCTCGACCGCCCCCTCCAGGTCCAGCAGCTCCGGGTGGGCCGCGCCCACTTCGAGCTGGGTGCGCAGCGAGGCGATCGGGCTGCGCAGCTCGTGCGAGGCGTCCGCCACGAACGCCCGCTGCCGCTCCACGGAGGTCTCCAGCGCGGCCAGCGTCTGGTTCGTCGTGCGTGCCAGCCGGGCGATCTCGTCGTGCGTGTCCGGCTCGGGGACGCGCCGGGAGAGATCCTCGGAGGCGGTGATGGCGGCCATCTCCGACCGGATGTCCTCGACGGGGCGCAGCGCCCGCCGGGTGACGACGTACGTCACCGCGCCGACCGTCAACAGCAGCAGCGGCAGCCCGATGAGCATGGTCGTCAGCGCGGTGCCGACGGCGTCCTCCTCGGTGGCGAGCGGGGCGCCCGCGTAGACGGTGAGCGGGACGCCGGCGGGCGTGATCACGTCGACGGCGGCGAAGCGGTAGTGCGCCGTCACCCCCTCCACGGTCGCGGTGCCCTCGCCGTACCAGGTCTCGTCGGCGACCTCTCGGGGGCCGAGCGTGCCGTCGTCCTCGGCGTCCTTGTCGCCCTCCGCGCGGTCGTCGGCGTCGTCGTTGGTCTCGGAGTTCAGCCGGTCCGAGGCGACCGCGGTCACGTTCATGGCCTCGACGTCCTCGCCGACCGCGACGGGCTTCTCCGCGCGGTCCAGGACCTCGACGGGGTTCTCGTCGCCGTCGGGCAGCCTCAGCTCGTCGTAGGCGAAGCCGTTCGCCAGCGCCGAGGCGGCGTTGCGGGCCACGGAGTCGGCCTCCGTGTCCGCCTTGTCGGTGAGGGAGAAGCGCAACGAGAGCAGGACGGCGGCGCCCGCCGCGACCAGGGCGACGGCGACGACGACGGTCGCGGCGAGGGTGGCGCGGGCCCGCACCGAGCCCAGCTGGCGTTTCACGGGCGGGCCTCCAGTCTGTATCCGGCTCCCCGCACGGTCTTGATGAGCGCGGGGCCGAGCTTGCGGCGCAGGGTGCTGATGTAGACCTCGACGATGTTCGGGTCGCCGTCGTAGGCGAAGTCCCAGACGTGCTCCAGGATGTCGGCCTTGGAGACGACCTCACCGGCCCGCAGCACGAGCTGCTCCAGGACGGAGAACTCCTTGGTGGTCAGGGAGATCTCGTCCTCGGCGAGGAACACGCGCCGCGCGGCGGTGTCGACTCTCAGCTCGCCGACCTCGTGCACGGGCGAGGCCCCGCCCGAGGCGTTGCGCCGCCGCAGCAGCGCCTTCACCCGGGCCACGAGGACGACATAGGAGAACGGCTTGGTCAGATAGTCGTCGGCGCCCGTGTCCAGGCCCTCCGCCTCGTCGTACTCGCCGTCCTTCGCGGTGAGCATGAGGATCGGCACGTCGTGGCCGGCGGCGCGCAGGGCGGCGCACACGCGGTAGCCGTTCATGCCGGGCAGCATGATGTCGAGGATCACGAGGTCGTACGCCCCCTCGCTCGCCCGGTGCAGGCCCTCGACACCGTCGTGGACGACGTCCACGGCGTACCCCTCGGCCGTCAGCCCCTTGGCCAGCGACACCGCGAGCCGCTTCTCATCTTCCACGATCAACAGGCGCATGCGTTCAGCTTGGCAAACCGAACCTGAAGCGGTCTTCAGGGGGCTTCAGGTTCGCTTCAGCGTCGGTCGGCCAGATTGGTTCCCGTCGAAAGCAGACGAGGCCGACGAGCCGGACAAGCCCCCTGCAACCGGCGACATCATCCGTTACTGGTTGCAGCCAGTCGCATCCTGGAGGAACCCCATGAAGCGCAACATCGTCATCGCCACCATCACGGCCGTCGCCCTGATCGGCGGCGGCACCGCGACCGCCATCGCGGTCGCGGGTGACGACGAGGCGCCGGCCAAGAAGACCGTGTCGGTGTCGAACGACGACCGTGACAACGACCGCGACGACGCCAGCAACAGCGACGACACCGCCCAGGAGCGGGCCGAGGACCGGGCCGAGGACCAGGACGCCCGCGACACCGACCAGGACGCCGAGGACAAGGCCGAGAACGCCGCCGAGGCGAAGGCCGGCCAGGTCACGGCTGCCGACGCGATCACGACGGCCCTGAAGCACAAGGCCGGTACGGCGGTCTCCGCCGACCTCGACGACGAGGGCACGAACCTGGTGTGGGACGTCGACGTCCTGACCGGCGGCGACAAGTGGTTCAGCGTCCAGGTCGACCCCCGCACCGGCAAGGTGCTCGGCTCGCACGCCGACCGGGACGACGACGGGGACGACGCCGCCGAGACCCGGCAGATCCGCGCCGCGCTGAAGGGCGGCTCGGTGACCGCCGCCGAGGCCGCCGAGGCCGCCGCCGCCAAGGGCACGGTGACCTCCGTCGACCTCGACGAGGAGAGCACGGACCGGGCCTGGGAGGTCGACACCACCGCCGCCGACGGCACCGGCAGCGACTGGAGGGTCGCCCTCGACTCCGGCAAGGTCACCGCCGACCGCACGGAGGACTGACCTCCCGCTCCCCCGCGGATCACGAGACTTCACTCTCCCCCCACACGCAGAGGCATCCGGCGCAATGGCACCGGGTGCCTCTGCCGGCGTTTCGGGCGATGTCGTCCCTCATGGAGAGCCCAGGACCGGCGGCCGCCGCCGGCGGGGCCGCACCGCCCGCGAGGGCGAAGCCGAGGGCCGGGGAGAAGTGAGCCACCGGGAGGCCCGAGGCGGCCGTGCCCGTCGCGAGGCCGGCGTTCACGGCCGGGTCGACCCGGGCGCCGGGCGGGTCCGCGCGGCGGACGGGGCGGAGGCGTCGGCTACGAGGTACGCCGTGGTCAGGCCGGGGCGACGAAGGCACCGGCGCAGACGACGGCTCCGGTGAGGACGGTCAGGTCCGGGGCGAGCCCGGAGGGCGAGGCCGAGGCCCGCCGTCAGCCGCGCCGGCCGCGTGCGGGCACCGGAACACCCCTCGACCGCGCCGTGCACCAGCCCGCCCACCGCACTCCCGGCGGACAGCGCGGCGAAGATCCGGGCCAGGGGCGCGCGGCCGCCGGGGTCAGCCCTGCGTCAGGCCCGCCACCAGTTCGTCCGCCGCCCGGTAGGGGTCCAGCTCGCCCGCCATGATCCGATCGGCGAGGGCCGACAGGCGGCGGTCGCCGTGCAGGTCGCCGATCCGCTCCCGGAGCGCGGTCACCGCGATGGTCTCCACCTCGCGCGCCGCCCGGGCCCGCCGGCGGTCCGCGAGCACCCCCCGTTCATCCATCCAGGCCCGGTGCTTCTCCAGCGCCTCCACGACCTCGTTCATGCCCTCCCCCCGCGAGGCGACCGTCTTGACGATCGGCGGCCGCCAGTCCCCGGGGTCACGGGACTCGCCGAGGCCCAGCATGTGGTTCAGCTCGCGCGCGGTCGCGTCGGCGCCGTCCCGGTCCGCCTTGTTGACGACGTAGACGTCTCCGATCTCCAGGATTCCGGCCTTGGCCGCCTGGATGCCGTCCCCCATGCCGGGGGCCAGCAGCACGACGGACGTGTCCGCCTGCGAGGCGATCTCCACCTCGGACTGGCCCACGCCGACCGTCTCGACCAGGATCACCTCGCACCCGGCCGCGTCCAGCACCCGGACGGCCTGCGGGGCCGACCAGGCCAGACCGCCCAGATGGCCGCGGGTCGCCATCGAACGGATGTACACACCGGGGTCGGAGGCGTGCTCCGACATCCGGACGCGGTCGCCGAGGAGGGCGCCTCCCGAGAAGGGCGACGAGGGGTCCACGGCGAGCACGCCCACCCTCTTGCCGGCCCGCCGGTACGCGGTCACCAGCGCCGACGTGGACGTGGACTTGCCCACGCCCGGCGAGCCGGTGAGGCCGACGACGTACGCGCCGCCCGTGAGCGGGGCCAGCTCCGCCATGACCTCCCGGAGCTGCGGGGACGCCCCCTCCACCAGGGAGATCAGCCGGGCCACGGCCCGCGGCCTGCCTTCCCTGGCCTGGGCCACCAGGGTGGGGACGTCCTGCATCACAGCTCCGTTCACGAAGAGGGCCCCGCCGGGGACGACTCAGGCCTTGGGCACCCGCACGACCAGCGCGTCACCCTGCCCGCCGCCACCGCACAGCGCAGCCGCGCCGACACCGCCGCCGCGCCGCTTCAGCTCCAGGGCCAGGTGCAGGACGAGACGGGCGCCGGACATGCCGATGGGGTGCCCGAGGGCGATCGCGCCACCGTTGACGTTCACCTTTTCCGGGGAAACGCCGAGGTCCTTCATTGACTGCACGGCGACCGCGGCGAAGGCCTCGTTGATCTCGATCAGGTCGAGATCGGCGACGCCCAGGCCCTCCTTCTTCAGGGCGTGCAGGATCGCGTTCGAGGGCTGCGACTGCAGTGAGTTGTCCGGGCCCGCCACGTTGCCGTGCGCGCCGATCTCGGCCAGCCAGGTCAGGCCCAGCTCCTGCGCCTTCTCCTTGCTCATGACGACCACGGCCGCCGCGCCGTCGGAGATCTGCGAGGCGGACCCGGCCGTGATCGTGCCGTCCCTGGCGAAGGCCGGCCGCAGCTTGCCCAGGGACTCGGCGGTCGTCTCGCCGCGAATGCCCTCGTCCTGGCTGAAGACGACCGGCTCGCCCTTGCGCTGCGGGATCTCGACCGGCGTGATCTCCGCCTCGAAGAGGCCGTTCTTCTGGGCGGCGGCGGCCCGCTGGTGCGACTGGGCGGCGATCTCGTCCTGTTCGGGGCGCAGGATGCCGAGGCGCGTGTTGTGCTTCTCGGTGGACTCGCCCATGGCGATGTTCTCGAAGGAGTCCGTGAGCCCGTCGTGCGCCATCGCGTCGAGCATCTGGATCGCCCCGTACTTGTAGCCCTCACGGGACTTCGGGAGCAGGTGGGGGGCGTTCGTCATGGACTCCTGGCCGCCCGCCACGATCACGTCGAACTCGCCGGCGCGGATCAGCTGGTCGGCCAGGGCGATGGCGTCGAGGCCCGAGAGACAGACCTTGTTGATCGTCAGTGCGGGCACGTTCATCGGGACGCCCGCCTTGACGGCGGCCTGTCGGGCCGGGATCTGCCCCGCCCCGGCCTGGAGCACCTGGCCCATGATCACGTACTGCACCTGGTCGCCGCCGATGCCCGCGCGGTCCAGGGCGGCCTTGATCGCGAATCCGCCGAGGTCGGCTCCGGAGAAGGACTTCAGCGAGCCGAGCAGTCGTCCCATGGGCGTCCGGGCGCCCGCGACGATCACCGAGGTCCTGCCGTTCGTTCCAGTCATGAGGTGCGATCCCCTTCCAGCCTGCACGGCCGAGAAGTGAGTGAACGAGGGTTTACTTCGAATGTACTGAGTGGCACTCCGTGCCGTCACCGGGCCGTCGGTGTGATCGCGCGCACGTTGCGTAACCGCCGTCGGCGCGTTGCACTGACACCATGCTGACGCGAATCGACCACATCGGAATCGCCTGTTTCGACCTCGACGCCACCGTCGAGTTCTACCGGGCCACCTACGGCTTCGAGGTGTACCACTCCGAGGTCAACGAGGAGCAGGGCGTGCGCGAGGCCATGCTCAGGATCAACAGCACGGACGACGGCGGTGCCTCCTACCTGCAGCTCCTGGAGCCCACCCGCGAGGACTCCACCGTCGCGAAGTGGCTGGCCAAGAACGGCGAGGGCGTCCACCACATCGCTTTCGGTACGGCGGATGTCGACGGCGAGGCAGCCGCGATCAAGGACAAGGGCGTACGCGTCCTGTACGAGGAGCCGCGAGTCGGTTCCATGGGGTCACGGATCACGTTTCTGCACCCCAAGGATTGCCATGGCGTACTGACAGAACTGGTCACTTCGGCGCCAGTTGAGTCACCTGAGCACTGACCCCCGTACATATGGGCCGGTAGGGTTGGGGTCGGCCGTCGCCTTCGAGGGGGACGGCCCGGGTCCCGCCGCCTTCCGACGAGCGGGATCCAAGGGCACCGCGGCGATCCACCAGCGGCTGTCCGAGGGCCGGGGTCCAGGTTTCGGGGGACGAGGGTGAGGGCGGCAGCCCGTGCTCCGCCGTTGATCTGACACCATTCCCCGGGGGCCCCGTTCGGCGGTTGGACGGAGCTCGTTTGTCAGAGGTTGCGACCAGGGGACGGATGGGACCGCGCAGTGCGGGGCTACGAACGCCAGGAGCGAGAGCCGGCGGCTGACGTCGACCACCTCTCTCGGTTCGAGGCCGAGATGGAGCGGCTGAAGACCGAGCGGGAAAAGGCGATCCAGCACGCCGAGGACCTCGGCTACCAGGTCGAGGTGCTGCGCGCCAAGCTGCACGAGGCGCGCCGCACCCTCATGTCCCGGCCCGCCTACGACACCGGGGGCGACCTCGGCTACCAGGCCGAGCAGATGCTCCGCCAGGCCCAGATGCAGGCCGACCAGCTGCGCACGGACGCCGAGCGCGAGCTGAGCCAGGCCCGGGCGCAGACCCAGCGGATCCTCCAGGAGCACGCCGAGCAGGCCGCCCGCCTCCAGGCGGAGCTGCACCAGGAGGCCGTCACCCGGCGCCAGCAGCTCGACCAGGAGCTGTCCGAGCGCCGCCAGACAGTCGAGTCGCACGTCAACGAGAACGTGGCGTGGGCCGAACAGCTGCGCGCCCGCAGCGAGGCCCAGGCCCGACGCCTCGTCGACGAGTCCCGCGCGGAGGCCGAGCAGGCGCTGGCCGCCGCCCGCGCCGAGGCCGAGCGGCTCGCCACCGAGGCCCGCCAGCGGCTCCAGAGCGACGCCGAGGCCGCCCGCGGCGAGGCCGACCAGATCCTGCGCCGGGCCCGCGCCGAGGCGGAGCGGCTGCTGAACGCGGCCTCCACCCAGGCGCAGGAGGCCACCGAGCACGCCGAGCAGCTGCGCACCTCCACCGCCACCGAGTCGGACTCCGCGCGCCGCCAGGCCTCCGAGCTGAGCCGGACCGCCGAGCAGCGCATGTCGGAGGCCGAGACGGCGCTGCGCGAGGCCCGCGCCGAGGCCGAGAAGCTGGTCACGGAGGCCAAGGAGAGCGCGGCCAAGGCCGTCGCCGGCGCCGAGTCGACCAACGAGCAGCGCACGCGTACGGCCAAGGAGCAGGTCGCCCGGCTGGTCGAGGAGGCCACGAAGGAGGCCGAGGCCACCAAGGCGTCCGCCGAGGAGGTCGTCGCCGACGCCAAGGCCCAGGCCGAGAAGATCGTCGCCGAGGCCTCCGAGAAGGCCCGCTCGATCACCGCGGAGGAGTCCGCCTCTGCTCTCGCCAAGACCGCCAAGACCGCCGAGGACGTGCTGAACAAGGCGTCCGAGGAGGCCCGTAGCACCACCAAGGCCGCCACAGAGGAGGCCGAGCGCATCCGCGCCGAGGCCGAGGCCGAGGCGGACCGGCTGCGCGCCGAGGCGCACGACCTCGCCGAACAGCTCAAGGGCACGGCGAAGGACGACACCGAGGAGTACCGCGCCAAGACGGTCGAACTGCAGGAGGAGGCGCGCCGGCTGCGCGGCGAGGCCGAGCAGCTGCGCTCCGACGCGGTCGCCGAGGGCGAACGGATCCGCTCCGAGGCCCGGCGCGAGGCCGTCCAGCAGATCGAGGAGGCGGCCAAGACCGCCGAGGAGCTGCTCGCCAAGGCCCGCACGGACGCCGACGAGCTGCGGCAGACGGCCACCGCGGACAGCGAGAAGGTCCGCACCGAGGCCATCGAACGCGCGTCCACGCTGCGCCGCCAGGCCGAGGAGACCCTGGAGCGCACCCGCAAGGAGGCCGAGCGCTATCGCGCCGAGGCCGCCGAGCAGACCGAGGAGCTGAAGGCCGAGGCCGAGCGGGCCGCCGCCGAACTGCGCGAGGAGACCGAGCGGGGCGTCGAGGCCCGCAAGGCCGAGGCCGCCGAGGAGCTGACCCGGCTGCACACCGAGGCCGAGGGCCGGCTGGCCTCCGCCGAGGAGGCGCTCGCCGACGCCCGCACGGAGGCCGAGCGGATCCGCCGTGAGGCCGGCGAGGAGAGCGACCGGCTGCGCTCCGAGGCCGCCGAGCGCATCCGTACGCTCCAGGCGCAGGCCGAGGCAGAGGCCGAGCGGCTGCGCGACGAGGCGGCGGCCGACGCGTCCGCGTCCCGCGCCGAGGGCGAGTCCGTCGCCGTACGGCTGCGGTCCGAGGCCGCGGCCGAGGCCGAGCGGCTGAAGTCCGAGGCGAAGGACACCGCCGACCGGGTACGGGCGGAGGCGCAGGCCGCGGCCGAGCGGCTCGCCACGGAGGCCTCGGAGACCCTGGCCGCCGCGCAGGAAGAGGCCGCCCGGCGCCGCCGCGAGGCCGAGGAACTGCTCGGCTCGGCCCGGCAGGAGGCCGACCAGGAACGCCGTCGGGCCCGCGAGCAGAGCGAGGAGCTGCTGGCCTCGGCGCGCACCCGCGTGGAGGAGGCCCAGACCGAGGCCGTACGGCTGGTCGAGGAGGCCGAGCGGCGCGCCGGCGAGATGGTGTCAGCGGCCGAGACGCACGCCCAGCAGGTCCGGGAGTCCGTCGCCGGGCTGCACGAGCAGGCCCAGGAGGAGATCGCCGGGCTGCGCAACACGGCCGAGCACGTCGTGGACCGGATGCGCAGGGAGGCGGAGGAGGAGTCGGACCGGGTCCGCGCCGACGCCTACGCCGAGCGGGAGCGGGCCGCCGAGGACGCGGGCCGGGTCCGCCGTGAGGCGCGGGACGAGACGGACGCAGCGAAGGCGCTCGCCGAGCGGACGGTCGCGGAGGCCATCGGCGAGGCGGAGCGCATCCGTTCGGAGGCGTCCGAGCACGCCCAGCGGGTGCGTACGGAGGCGTCGGACGCCATCGCGCGGGCCGACCAAGACGCCTCGCGCACCCGTGCGGAGGCCCGTGACGACGCCAACCGCATGCGGTCGGACGCGGCCACGCAGGCCGACACCCTCATCACCGAGGTGACGGCCGAGGCGGAGCGGCTGACGCGGGAGACCAACGAGGAGGCCGAGCGCGTACGGGCCGAGTCCGTGGCCCAGGCCGACCGGCTGATCGGCGAGGCCACCGACGAGGCCGAGCGGCTGCGGGCCGAGGCCGCCGAGACGGTGGGCTCCGCGCAGGCGCACGCCGAGCGGGTACGGGTCGAGGCCGAGCGCGCGCGGGCCGAGGCGGCGGCGGAGGCCGACCGGCTCATGGCTCACGCCCGCGAGGAGGCCGACAACACGCTCGACGCGGCCCGCAAGGACGCCAACAAGCGGCGCTCCGAGGCTGCCGAGCAGGTCGACACGCTCATCACGGAGACGGCGGCCGAGGCCGACAAGCTGCTCGCCGAGGCGCAGTCGCAGGCGCTGAAGACCACCGCGGACGCCGAGGGGCAGGCCGACTCCATGGTCGGGGCGGCCCGCAAGGAGGCCGACCGGCTGGTCGCCGAGGCGACCGTCGAGGGAAACTCCACGGTGGAGAAGGCCCGTACGGACGCCGACGAGCTGCTGATCGGGGCGCGCCGGGACGCGACCGCCATAAGGGAGCGGGCCGAGGAGCTGCGGGACCGCATCACCGCCGAGATCGAGGCGCTGCACACACGGGCCCGCCGCGAGGCCGCCGAGACGATGAAGTCGACCGGTGATCGTTGTGACGCGTTGATCAAAGCCGCCGAGGAGCAGTTGGAGAAGGCGACGTCGAAGGCCAAGGAGATCGTTTCCGAGGCCAACTCCGAAGCCGGCAAGGTCCGTATCGCCGCGGTGAAGAAGGCCGAGGGCCTCCTGAAGGAGGCCGAGCAGAAGAAGTCCACGCTCATCCGCGAGGCCGAGGAGCTGAAGGCCGAGGCGATCCGCGAGGCGCGCCGCACGGTCGAGGAGGGCAAGCGCGAGCTGGAGGTGCTGGTCCGGCGCCGCGAGGACATCAATGCGGAGATCTCCCGTGTCCAGGACGTCCTGGTGGCGTTGGAGTCTTTTGAGGCCCCGTCGGGCGGCAAGGACGGTGGAGTCAAGACGGGTGCCGCGGCGGGTGCGACTCGTTCGGGTGGCAAGTCGTCAGACGGCTAGCGGTGCGGGGGCGTTGCGGGTATCTTCCCGCTCCGCCTTCGGTGCTACAGACACCATTTTGTGCTCGTTCTGTGCTTGCCATCTGTGCCGTCTGTGCTTTCAGGGCCTTTACGCAAAGTTTCTGGCAAGTATTCCGATGGTCGGCCACCCAAAAGGGGTGTCATTCTCCAGATCAAACGTGCATCTGCTCGATGACACGCCGCTTCGCCCCCTAGGATTCCACCTATCACCTCACCGGTCTCATTCGACAGGAACCCCATGAGCGACACTTCCCCCTACGGCTTCGAGCTTGTGCGGCGTGGATACGACCGCGCTCAGGTGGACGAACGTATCTCCAAGCTCGTCTCCGACCGTGACTCCGCGCTCGCCCGCATCACCGCTCTGGAGAAGCGCATCGAGGAGCTCCACCTCGAGACGCAGAACGCCCAGGCCGCGGTGACCGACGCCGAGCCGTCCTACGCCGGTCTCGGCGCGCGCGTCGAGAAGATCCTCCGCCTCGCCGAGGAGGAGGCGAAGGACCTGCGCGAGGAGGCCCGCCGCGCCGCCGAGCAGCACCGCGAGCTCGCCGAGTCGGCGGCCCAGCAGGTGCGCAACGACGCGGAGTCCTTCTCCGCGGAGCGCAAGGCCAAGGCCGAGGACGAGGGCGTCCGGATCGTCGAGAAGGCCAAGAGCGACGCGTCGCAGCTGCGTGCCGAGGCGCAGAAGGACGCGCAGTCCAAGCGTGAGGAGGCGGACGCCCTCTTCGAGGAGACCCGCGCCAAGGCCGCGCAGGCCGCCGCCGACTTCGAGACCAACCTCGCCAAGCGCCGCGAGCAGTCCGAGCGGGACCTGGCGTCGCGTCAGCAGAAGGCGGAGAAGCGTCTCGCCGAGATCGAGCACCGCGCGGAGCAGCTCCGCCTGGAGGCCGAGAAGCTGCGCACCGACGCCGAGCGCCGCGCCCGCCAGACGGTGGAGACCGCGCAGCGTCAGGCCGAGGACATCGTCGCGGACGCGAACGCCAAGGCCGACCGGATCCGGTCGGAATCCGAGCGCGAGCTGGCGGCTCTCACCAACCGCCGCGACTCGATCAACGCCCAGCTGACGAACGTGCGCGAGATGCTGGCGACCCTCACGGGTGCGGCCGTCGCCGCGGCCGGCACGCCGGTCGCCGACGACGAGCCGATCTCCCGCGGGGTTCCGGCTCAGCAGTCCCGGTAACACGGTCGCCTGACGGCCACGGCCGGAAGAGGCACCTGAGGGCCCGCGTCTCCCCTCCGGGGGGCGCGGGCCCTCGGTGTTCGGGGGTGGCGACGGGCCCCGCCCAGCCGTGGTGGCAGTGCCTATGGCTCGGGGGCTCCCCTGGTGGCGTGGCTGCCGGCCGTGTGGGGTTGTTCGCACAGTTCCCCGCGCCCCTGATCGGCCGAACCGCGGTCACCGGTACTCCGGTGGCAGGCCCCCGACCCCCGTTCTAGCGTGGCCGCATGATCGAGCTCGACGGGCTGACCAAGCGGTACGGCGAGAAGGTCGCGGTGAACAACCTGACCTTCGCCGTGCGGCCCGGGATGGTGACCGGCTTCCTGGGACCGAACGGGGCCGGGAAGTCGACGACCATGCGCATGATCCTGGGGCTGGACCGCCCGACGGCCGGAGACGTCCGGATCGACGGCACGCACTACGACCGCCTGAGGGACCCGCTGACGTACATCGGCGCGCTCCTGGACGCCAAGGCCGTGCACGGCGGCCGCAGCGCCTTCAACCATCTGCTGTGCCTCGCGCAGAGCAACGGGATCCCCCGGGCCCGGGTGCACGAGGTGCTGGACACGGTCGGGCTCACCACGGTCGCCCGGAAGAAGGCCAAGGGGTTCTCGCTCGGCATGGGGCAGCGCCTCGGGATCGCCGGCGCGCTGCTCGGCGACCCCCGGATCCTGATGTTCGACGAGCCGGTCAACGGCCTCGACCCCGAGGGCATCCACTGGATCCGCAACCTGATGAAGTCCCTCGCGGCCCAGGGGCGGACCGTGTTCGTGTCGTCGCATCTGATGAGCGAGATGGCGCTGACCGCCGACCATCTCGTCGTCATCGGGCAGGGGCGGCTGCTCGCCGACACCTCCATGGCGGAGTTCATCCGGCAGAACTCCCGCTCGTACGTACGCATTCGCACACCGCAGTGGGAGCGGCTGCTCGACGTGCTGCACGCGGTCGGCGTGACGGTCGTGGAGACGGGCGACGGGGCGCTGGAGGTGGACGGCCGGAAACCGGAGGAGATCGGTGAGCTGGCCGCCCAGCACCAGCTCGTACTGCACGAACTCAGTCCCCAACAGGCTTCGCTGGAGGAGGCGTTCATGCAGCTGACGGCAGAGTCGGTGGAGTACCACGCGCACGACGCGACCCCGGCGGTGCGTCCGGCTCCCGTCCCCGGCTGGGGCGGCTCCTGGAAGCGGGAGGGCTGACGATGGCCGCCGCCCAGGTGGTCCGCTCGGAGTGGACCAAGATCCGGTCGGTCGCGTCCACGGTGTGGACGCTGTCGCTGGCCGGGGTCGTCACGATCGCGCTCGGCGTGCTGATCTCACTGCTGTCGAGGAACGAGTTCGACAATCTCAGCCGCCGGGACCGGCTGTCGTTCGACCCGACGTTCATCAGCTTCGCGGGGATGACCCTCGGACAGCTGGCGATGATCGTGTTCGGGGTGCTGGTCGTGTCGAACGAGTACAGCACCGGCATGATCCGGACCTCGCTGGCCGCCGTGCCGCAGCGCGGCACCTTCCTCTTCGGCAAGATCGCGGTGGCCACCGCCCTCGCCTTCGCGGTGGGGCTCGTGACCAGCTTCGTGACGTTCTTCCTGGGGCAGGCGATGCTCGGTCCGTACCGCGCCGAGATCGGTGATCCGGGTGTCCTGCGCGCGGTCCTCGGCGGCGGGCTCTACATGACCCTCATCGCCATGTTCTCCATGGGGGTCGCGGCGATGCTGCGCAGCCCGATGCTGTCGCTCGGCATCCTGATGCCGTTCTTCTTCCTCATCTCCAACATCCTGGGCAACGTCGGTGCCACCGAGAAGGCCGGCCGGTACCTGCCCGACCAGGCCGGCAGCAGGATCATGCAGGTGGTGACCCCCGTGGACGACGACACCCCGTACGGGCCCTGGGGCGGCCTGGCCGTCATGGCGCTGTGGGTGGCGGCGGCCCTGCTCGGCGGGTACCTGATGCTGAAGCGGCGCGACGCTTGAGCGGGAGCCTGACCAGCGGTTACGTACATGCCAAGACAACGTGCTCGTGACCTGCGAGGTTTTACCTCCTCTTGGGTGGAACCGTCAGCGCACCGATAAGCTCCTAATCCTTACGGGGGCGTGCGCCCCGACGTCCTGAGACGTCCTGAACCGTTCGATGGGTGCGGAGCATGATCGAGGCAGTCGGCCTGACGAAGCGCTACGGCGCCAAGACGGCCGTGTACAACCTTTCCTTCCAGGTGCGGCCGGGGGCCGTCACCGGCTTCCTGGGGCCCAACGGCTCCGGGAAGTCGACGACGATGCGCATGATCCTCGGCCTGGACAACCCCACGTCGGGGCAGGTGACGATCGGCGGCTATCCGTACCGCAAGCTGCCGAACGCGGCCCGGCAGGTCGGCGCGCTCCTCGACGCCAAGGCGGTGCACGGCGGCCGGCACGCCCGCAACCACCTGCTGTCCCTGGCCCAGCTGTCCGGCATCCCGGCCCGCCGGGTGGACGAGGTACTCGGTGTCGTCGGCCTCCAGGACGTGGCCAAGAAGCGCTCCAAGGGCTTCTCCCTCGGCATGGGCCAGCGGCTCGGCATCGCCGCCGCGCTGCTCGGCGACCCGCAGGTGCTCCTCTTCGACGAGCCGGTCAACGGTCTCGACCCCGAGGGCATCCTCTGGGTCCGCAACCTGATGAAGGCGCTCGCCGCCGAGGGCCGTACGGTCTTCGTCTCCTCGCACCTGATGAGCGAGATGGCCCTGACCGCCGACCACCTCATCGTGATCGGGCGCGGGCAGCTGCTCTCCGACATGAGCATCAAGGACTTCATCTCGGCGAACTCCGCCGACTTCGCGCGCGTCCGCACGCCGGACAGCGAGCCGCAGCAGCGCGAGAAGCTGACGGCGGCACTGACCGAGGCGGGCGGCCAGGTGCTGCCCGAGCAGGACGGGGCCCTGCGGGTCATGGGGCTGCCGCTCCCCCGCATCAGCGATCTCGCGCACGGCGCCGACGTCCGGCTGTGGGAGCTGTCGCCGCACCAGGCCTCGCTGGAGGAGGCGTACATGCGGATGACGCAGGGCGCCGTCGACTACCGCTCGACGACCGACCAGAAGGCCGGGCTCCAGCAGCCCCTGCCGCCGGGCGCGCAGCCGCCGATGCCGGTGCCCGGGCAGGGCCAGACGGGCTGGTACGCCCCGCCGGCGCCGCAGGCCGGTCAGCCCTATGCGCCGGCCGGTCCCTACGGGGCTCCGGCGCCCGCCGCCCCGGCTCCGGCCCCCGGGCAGCCCCAGCCGAACCCGTACGCCCAGGCGGCGCCCCAGGCCCCGGCGCAGCCCGCCGCCGCGCCGGCCCCGGCCGCCTCCGCCGCGCCCGCCGCCGACCTGACGAAGTCCGAGGACGCCCGATGAGCACGCCCCAGCCGCCCCTCACACAGCAGCCGCCCGCCCCCCAGTGGCAGGGCGCGCCGGGCACGTCGTACACCTCGCCGATCCCGGTGGTGCGCACGCACCTCGGGAACGCGATCGCCTCCGAGTGGACGAAGATCAAGTCGGTCCGCTCGACGATCTGGACGCTCGGCGTCTTCGTCGTCCTGGTGATCGGCCTCGGTCTGCTCTTCGCCCTGATCGCCGCCTCCACGGACATGAACCTGGAGGGCGAGTCCCCGCTGGGTCTCGGTCTGTTCGGCCTGATGATCGGCAGTGTCTGCATCCTCACGCTCGGAGTGCTGACCACCGCCTCCGAGTACGGCACGGGGATGATCCGGACCACGATGACGGCGTGCCCGAGCCGCGGCCGGGTCCTGGCCGCGAAGGCGATCGTGTTCTTCGCCCTCACCTTCACGGTCACGGTGGTCACCACCGCGTTCGTCGGCTTCACCCAGGTGGCGATCCTGGAGAGCTCCGGCGCCGCGAGCCCCGACGGTGAGGAGTGGTTCAAGGCCACGGTCGGCGTGAGCCTCTTCCTCGCGCTGTTCGGGCTGCTGGCGCTGCTGATGGGCTCGCTGATCCGGCACTCCGCCGGCGCGATCACCCTGATGCTCGGCGTCTTTCTCGCCCCGCTGGTCATCGCGATCTTCATGTTCTCGGAGTCGCTGAAGGACGTCCAGGAGTTCCTGCTGGAGTACTCGATCCCGAGCCAGCTCAGCGTCTTCTACGGCGCGGAGATCAGCCAGTCCGGCCCGTCCGGCTGGGAACCCCTGTGGATCATGCTGGCACTGACGGGTGCGGCGTTCGTCGGCGCGTACGCGCTGCTGGAGCAGCGGGACGTGTGACCTCCGGGCCGAGGGGGCGTCAGAACCTCGGCGCGTTACGGGACCGCTGCACCCGCGAGGTGCGGCGGTCCTTCGCGTTCCAGCAGGCCTTGTGCCAGTGCCGGCGCTCGTCGACGCCCGAGTGCTCGGGCCAGGCGACGACGTGCGGGACCCCCGAGGCGATCATCTGGTCGCAGCCGGGGCAGCGATAGGTCTTGCCCGCCGCGCTCGCGCCCGCCACATGACGCACGCTCCACTCCTCGCCCTGCCACGGCTCACTGGTCTGCCAGCCGCCGTACCGGTCGGACCGGTCCTCCTCCGCGCTGCGGCCTGACGGACCCGACAGACCCGACGAAGCCTGGTCCTTGGGGCGGTTGCGACGCGGGGACACGGGACACCTCACGGGCTCTACAGGGGGCAGGATCGGTGTCCAGCCTACGCGGGCCCGGTGGGGGTATGCGTACGTCACCAAACCCCCCAGATCGCCCTCCGCTCGGCCCATTCTGCAGACAATCCGCAAATCTCGTCGCCAGGCCGTGTCCTCGTCACGTGTCACACGGTTATGCCGGTGGGGGAGCTCCCGAGTCGGAGCCGAGGAAGCAGGAAGAGCGATGCACGTAGGAACATTTGTACTGGGCGCCCAGTTCCCCGGCCAGGGCCAGGGGGAGGCGCTCCATCGGGCGGTACGGACCGCGGAAGTGGCCGAGGAGGCCGGGCTGGACGCGGTCTGGCTGGCCGAGCACCATTTCGTGCCGTACGGCACCTGTCCGTCGGCGATCACCCTCGCCGCGTTACTGCTGGGCCGTACCCGGCGGATCCGGGTCGGCACGGCGGTCAGCGTGCTGCCCACCGTCCATCCCGTGGCCCTGGGCGAGCAGGCCGCCCTGCTGCACGTGACGTCCGGCGGACGTTTCTCGCTGGGAGTCGGACGCGGCGGCCCGTGGGTCGACCTTGAGGTGTTCGGCGCCGGACTCCAGGCGTACGAGAAGGGTTTCCCGGAATCACTCGATCTGCTCATGCGCTGGCTGCGCGAGCCCTCGGTGTCGGCGTCGGGGGAACGATTCAGCTTCCGTGAGGTCCCGGTCGTCCCGCGGCCCGCCGAGGACCTGGACGAGACGCCCGGCCCGGAGGTCGTCGTCGCCTGCACCTCACCGTCGAGCGTACGGCTGGCCGCCGAGCGCGGGCTGTCGATGCTCCTCGGCATGCACGTCGGTGACGAGGAGAAGGCCGAGATGGTCGCTCTGTGGCGCAGGCACGCCCGCGCCGCGGGCCGTTCGCCGGAGGAGATCTCCGGCGCGGCCCACGTCTCGGCCGGCGTCTGCCAGATCGCCGACCGGCGCACCGACGCCGTGGAGGCGCTCACCAAGGCGATGCCGGGCTGGCTGAAGCAGGGCCTCGACGCCCATGTGACCGTGGACGGCCGGGCCCGCGCCATGCGGGACCCGCTGGCGTACACCGAACTGCTCTGCGGGCTGCACCCCGTGGGGACCCCCCGGCTGTGCGCCGACCGCCTCGCGGCCACCAGTGAGCGGACGGGCATCTCCCGCTTCGCCCTGCTCGTCGAGGGCTCCGGCGACCTGGCGGCGACGGAGGAGAACGTACGACGACTCGGTGCCGAGGTGCTGCCTCACCTCGGCTGAGCCACTGCGGGGAGCTTGCCGCCCCGGTTACCGATGCACCTCCCGCGGTTGGAGCGGCAAGCCGTGCTGCGTCACGACCTCAGCAGTCCCTGAGTTCCGGGGACTGGTTGAGGAGTTGGCCGCGGATCGAGGTGAAGCGGGCCAGCCTGTCGTCCACGGACGGGTCCAGCGGGAACACCGCCACCCGGTGGCAGTTCTGGAAGGCCAGCCGTACACCGAAGTGCCGCTGCAGCGCGCCGCGAATCGCGTCGCTGGCGAGCGCGCGCAGCAGTTGTCCGCGTGCCTGCTCGTCCGGCGGGGGCGTCTGGTTGTCGGCGAACTCGCCGCCGTCGACCTTCAGCTGGGCCACCAAGGAGCTGATCATCTCCCACGCAAACGGCAGGGAGGTCCGGACGCAGTCGACGAAGGCGGCTTCGTCGACCTCGCCTCGCTCGGCCTGTTCGAGTAGGGCCGGTGAGACGTCGAGCGACATGGGTTCTCCTCTCGCACCCCCACGACAACAGGGGTTGACGGACAGGGTCGGAGAGCGCATGCCGAACACGCAGAGTGCACGGTCCACGACCTCCAGTTTCTACGGTAAGGAACCGAACGGGGCCGCACCAGGAGGTTGCGCGCACCGACACGGCGCGAGACGCACACAATCAGCCATTGCCGAACAGGAGTTGACAGAGGCACATGCCGGGGGACGACGGAAGCCCACGTGAGGGGCACGACGAGGGTGACGGAGGGCGACAGCGACCGAGCGGGACCGGCCGCGGGTCGAACGGCCCCCTGCCGGAGGCGCCGGCCCCGGGGTGACCTCGGGCCGGAGCACGCACGGCGGTCGAATCGCGCGCACCCGTCGGCGTCGGATAGCGTTGCCGACCATGCGTCTCGTCATTGCCCGCTGCTCCGTCGACTACGCGGGCCGGCTCACCGCCCATCTTCCCTCGGCCCCCCGTCTGATCCTGGTGAAGGCGGACGGCAGCGTCTCGATCCACGCCGACGACCGGGCCTACAAGCCCCTCAACTGGATGTCGCCGCCCTGCACGCTGAAGGAGGGTTCCGGGGACGAACAGGGCGTCTGGACCGTCATCAACAAGGCGGGCGAGAAGCTCATCATCACGATGGAGGAGGTCCTCCACGACTCCTCGCACGAACTGGGCGTCGACCCCGGCCTGATCAAGGACGGCGTCGAGGCACACCTCCAGGAACTCCTCGCCGACCGCATCGAGACCCTCGGCGAGGGCTACACGCTCATCCGCCGCGAGTACATGACGGCCATCGGCCCCGTCGACATCCTGTGCCGGGACGCCGACGGCGCGACCGTCGCGGTCGAGATCAAGCGGCGCGGCGAGATCGACGGGGTCGAGCAACTCACGCGCTACCTGGAGCTGTTGAACCGCGACCCGCATCTCGCGCCGGTCCGTGGCATCTTCGCCGCCCAGGAGATCAAGCCCCAGGCCCGCGTCCTCGCCACCGACCGCGGCATCGGCTGCGCGGTCCTCGACTACGACGCCCTGCGCGGCATCGAGGACGACAAGCTGCGGCTGTTCTGAGCTTGTTCACCGCCTGACGCATGACCCCGGGAGGGCCGGGTCCGAGGAACGGACCCGGCCCTCCCGCGTCGAACGGGCGGACCGGCGGCTCAGGCCGACGTCCCGCCGGGTGAGCCACCGCCGGGTGCCGGTGCGGCGGCGGTCGACTCCACGGCCCGTCCGGAGGTCGGCGCACCGGCACTGTTGGTGTCGTCCGGCGGCGGCGGGTCCTCACTGCCGCCGGTCGGCGTCGGAGTGGGCGTGGGAGTCGGCGTCGGGGTGGGTGTCGGAGTCGGGGTGGGCGAGCCGGACTCCTCCTCGGACTCCGTCGGCGTCGGCTTGGGGGACGACTTCGTCGGGGTCGGCGTCGGCTTGCCCGTCGGCCCGTCCGTACCGCTCGGGTCGTCCGACGGCCCCGCGCTGTCCGTGGGCGTCGGGTCGTCCGACGTGCCGTACGTGCCGTCGAGGCCCGGGTCGGTCGGCTCGGACACGGCACCCGGGGCGTCGCGGTCCCCACCCGTCTTGGGGCGGTCCGCGACGAGCCCGCCGTCGTCGACGCCCGCGCTGGCGGAGGGGTTGACGCCGACCCGCTCCGCAGGGGTGTCGTCCTTGCGGTCGGAGGTCGCGCCCAGGGTCACCACGGTCCCCAGGACGGCGACGAGCAGCGCTCCCGAGCCCGTGGCGATCAGATTGCGCCGGGCGGCGCCGACGAGGCTCCTGAGGGCGGCGAACCGCTCCGCGGGCGAGGCTCCGCCGGGCCGGTGCGTGACGAGCGTGCTGTCGTGGGCCGGCGGGTGCGGTGCCGAGCCACCGCCGCCGGTGGCCGCCGCCGCGCCCGTCGTCGCCCCCGGACCGGCCACGCCGAAGCCCACCGGCGGGTAGGCGGACGGCACGCCCCCGGACGGTGCGGCCGGCTCCTCGTGCCGGGAGGCCGGCGCCTCTTCCCCCGCCGCCGTACGCCCGCCCGGCGGGGCCGCCCCGGAGCGGTCGGTGACCAGGGCGAGGGCCCGGCGGCCGGCGACGGTGCCGCGCTTGTCCGCGAGGACGTTGCGCAGCCCGATGGATGCCTCCAGCTCGGCCCGGGCCCGCTCCAGCTGTCCGGAGCAGAGGGCGAGGACGCCCAGCTCGTGGTGGAAGTAGGCCAGCTCGGCGGTCTCGTCGGCGAGGGCGGCCGCCTCGGCACCGGCCCTGAGCGCCCGCTCCCAGGCGCTCCAGCTCCGCCCCGCCGCGAACGCGGGCGCGGCCTGCCGGGCCAGCACCACCGCGGCGCTCTCCTCGCCCTCGCCGGGCGGGGTCGTGGCCGGCGCGAGCGCGGTGAGGGCGGCCAGGACGGCGTCCGCCTCGGCCGAGACCCGCTCGGGGGTGACCGAGGGGTGCCCGGCCCACCAGGCGTAGTGCTGGGCGGCGGCCTCGGCGCGGGTCCCGGCGTCGTCGGCGTACCCGGCGGCCTCCAGCTGGGTACGCACCCCGGCGGCGAGCCGGTAGCGGGCACCTACAGGTGTCACCAGGGCGCAGCCGACCAGCTCGCCGAGGGCCGCGTCGGCGTGGGTGTCGCCCACGAGGGCGGGCAGGTGCGCCTGGTGGGGGATCTCGCCGCCGAGCGCGACCGCGAACCTGAGGGTCTCCCGGGCCGAGGCGCCCAGCCGGGACGCCAGCAGCGCGGCGGGGGCGGCTCCCTCGGCGAGCGACGGCAGGGGGACGTCGTACTCGTCCGAGGCGTCGTAGGGGGCGTCGACGGACGGCGCCTCCTGGAAGACCCCGAACTCGTCGACGGCGTCCTCGCCGGCCCGCTGCCGGTCCCGCTGCCTGAGCAGCGCCCCGGCCTGGGTGAAGCGCAGCGGCAGCCCCTCGGACTCGAACCAGAGGTCGCCGGCCCAGTTCGACTCGTCCTCGGTGAGCGCCCGTCCGACGACACGTTCCAGCAGCTGCTCGCTGCCGGCCCGGTCGAGCCCCCCGAGGACGATCTCCTCCAGGGGCGCGTCGCTGGACGGCAGGGGGATGCCGGGGGTGGCGCCGATCAGGAAGGCGCACTCGGGGGTCGCGTCGAGCAGTTCGTCGAGCGCGACGCCGCCGAACTCCAGGTCGTCCAGGACGACGACCGCGCCGATGTCCCGCACGACGTCGGCGACCTGCTCCCGGGCGGGCCGGAAGCCGGATGTGCTGTAAACGGCTGCGAACAGTTCGTACAGCAGGTCGTCGACCGTGCGCCGGAAACCGCTCAGCCGGACGACGCCGTCGGGGGCCAGGTCCGCGCAGTCCTCGGCGACCGCGTCGAGGAGGGTGGTGCGGCCGGAGCCGGGAGCGCCGGTGAGGCGGACGGAGCGGCCGCGGGCGAGGAGCCGTACGAGCCGGTCCCTCTCCTCGTCGCGCTGGATCAGGGGGAGCCGGGGCAGTGAGGGGCCCGGGGGCACCGGCGGAAGGGCGGCACGGTCGAGGGCGGCGCGCTCGGCGGGCGCGTGTTTCGCGGGCCGACCAGGCAGTTCGCCCGGCGGGCAGTTCTCGATCTCGCTGCCGTCGACGGGGTTGACGGTGAGCAGGAGATCGCCCGAGACGAGCTGGACGGTGCGGGCGAGGGCCGGAGCGTGCCGGTCGAAGTCCTGCGTCAGCGCGTCACGCGCCGGACGTCTGCTCTGCGGCTGTGCGTCGTCGTGGCCGTACTCTTCGGGTCCCCGGCTGTTCGGGTCCATCGGTTCAAGCCCCCCAAAAGCGTCTCGTGTGCTGGAGCCCCTCCCGGCCTGGTCGCACACCGCGCTGTCGCTTCTGGTCCGGAACCCGCTCGAGGGAAACTGGCAGCGGGCAGCCGAACCCTAAACCTTTGCACAGTATCTACGACAGCCCGGGGCGCCACGCTGTCCGAGACATCACAGTCTCGTGAGGATTGCGCGTGCACCCGCCGGGTGTCCCGCACACACGAAGGCATACGTAGAGATCCGCACACGCGTTCAGACCCGGGGCAACGATTCCAGACCGATACCGCCCTCGATGGCCAGGATGCGGTGCAGCCGGGTGGCCACGAGCAGCCGCTGCATCTGCGGCGGCACATCGCGCAGCACCAGCCGCCGTCCGCACCGTCCCGCCCGCCGGTGGGCTCCCATGATCACCCCGAGTCCGGTGGCGTCCCAGGAGTCCAGCTCTGACAGGTCGAGCACCAGGTCGCCGGCTCCGTCGTCGACGGCCGAGTGCAGGACCGTACGGGCGTCCGCCGCGCTGCGTACGTCGAGGCGGCCCCCGACGACCAGCTCGGCGTGGTCGCCCCTGATGTACATAAGCGCTCCCCGTGAGTGCGTCTCGTACTCCGTGATGTGGGTGATGCAACGTCTGACGGCTTTTGACACCGCCAGGTTGCCGTCTGTGAGCGAACCGATACCGAATTCACCTCAAGGGGTGAGCCCGGAGAGGCTCATGCGTTCACATGCGTGGGAAGTGCCGCCCGTGACGCGTGACCGGCGTCAGTAGGTGTAGAAGCCCTGCCCGCTCTTGCGTCCGATGTCACCGGCGTCCACCATCCGGCGCATCAGCTCCGGAGGAGCGAACTTCTCGTCCTGGGACTCGGTGTAGATGTTGCTCGTGGCGTGCAGCAGGATGTCGACGCCCGTCAGGTCGGCGGTGGCCAGCGGACCCATCGCGTGGCCGAAGCCCAGCTTGCAGGCGAGGTCGATGTCCTCGGCCGTGGCCACGCCCGACTCGTACAGCTTCGCGGCCTCGACGACGAGGGCGGAGATGAGACGGGTGGTCACGAAGCCGGCGACGTCACGGTTGACGACGATGCAGGTCTTGCCGACCGACTCGGCGAACTCCCGCGCGGCGGCGAGCGTCGCGTCGCTCGTCTTGTAGCCGCGCACCAGTTCGCACAGCTGCATCATCGGCACCGGCGAGAAGAAGTGGACGCCGACGACGCGTTCGGGCCGCTCGGTGGCGGCCGCGATCTTGGTGATCGGAATGGCCGAGGTGTTCGAGGCGAGCACGGTGTCCTCGCGGACGATCTTGTCCAGGGCCCGGAAGATCTCGTGCTTGACTTCGAGCTTCTCGAAGACGGCCTCGACGACGATGTCCGCGTCGCCCGCCGCGTCGAGGTCCGTGGTGGCGGTGATCCGCGCCAGCGCCGCCTCGGCGTCCTCGGCAGCCAACTTGCCCTTGCCCACGAACTTGTCGAACGACGCCGTGATGCCGCCGATGCCACGGTTCAGCGCCTCGTCGGTGACGTCGCGCAGAACGACGTCCCAGCCCGCCTGCGCGGACACCTGGGCGATACCGGACCCCATGAGCCCGGCTCCGATGACGGCGAGCTTCCGTGCCACTGTGCGACTCCCCTGGTACGCGCTGTCGATGGGTTACCTCTCCGGCGGACACTAGCGCTCGTGAGGGGCCGTGTGACCGCTTAGTAACGCGAGTCACGTCTCAAGGGGCGGACATCACACCGGCAGCGCTCACTGAGAGGGTCGTACGGCGTAGTTGAGCACCTTCTCGCTCAACAGGCCCTCCATCCCGTCCAGGAGAAGAAGTACCTCTCGGGACACTTCGTCCGGATTGCGCCCGGCGAGCATCTCACGTCCGATGACGGCCATCACCGTCTGGTGGACCCAGTTGATCTGACCCGCGATCAGGGTGGGCAGCGAGTCGTCGGGGGCCGCGCCGGTCTCCTCCCGCAGGGCCGCCTCGAGGTTGTCCTGGACCTCCTGCTGGATGCTCCACAGCCGGGACCGCAGGGCGGGTGCCTCGTTGATGGTCCGCATGAAGCCGTCGTAGCCCTCCATCAGGCCCACGCGCGGTGAGACGGCCTCGACCTCGGCGCGCAGTTCGCGCAGGACGGCGGCGACGGCCGACTCGCCCCGGTCGCGGGCACGCACCCAGCGGGCGAGGCGTTCGACGATGCCCGCGCTGCGGTCGAAGAAGAGGTCCTCCTTGGCCGGGAAGTAGTTGTAGACCGTGTTCACGGAGACGTCGGCGGCTTCGTCTTCGTGGCCCTGCTGACGGTCTCTCTCGCCTCGCTGTCGTACGCGCTCGCCATGAAGGCCCGCTCCCAGCACGAGTTCGGCCCGGCGGTCAACGCGCTGACCATGCCGTCGATGCTCCTGTCGGGCCTGATGCTGCCGATGTCCCTGGCCCCGGGCTGGCTGGACGCCCTGTCCCACTTCGTGCCGTTCCGCTATCTCGTGGACGCGATGCGTGACGCGTACGTCGGGGCGTACGCCACCCCGGCCATGTTCCACGGCGTCCTGGTCGCGGTCGGTCTCGCGGGGCTCGCCGTGACGGTGGGCACACAGGTCTTCCGGACGGCCGGTGCCTAACTACGCTGGTCACATGGTCAATCTGACGCGCATCTACACCAGGACCGGCGACAAGGGCACCACCCACCTCGGCGACATGAGCCGGGTGCCCAAGACCGATCCGCGGATCTCGGCGTACGCCGACGCCAACGAGGCCAACGCGGTGATCGGGACGGCGATCGCGCTGGGCGGGCTGGAGGAGGAGATCGTCAAGGTCCTCACCCGCGTCCAGAACGACCTCTTCGACGTGGGCGCGGACCTCTCCACGCCCGTCGTCGAGAACCCCGAGTTCCCGCCGCTGCGCGTCGAGCAGTTCTACGTCGACCGGCTGGAGGCGGACTGCGACCGGTTCAACGAACGGCTGGAGAAGCTCCGCTCCTTCATCCTGCCCGGCGGCACCCCCGGCGCGGCCCTGCTGCACCAGGCGTGCACGGTGGTCCGGCGGGCCGAGCGCTCGACGTGGGCGGCGCTGGAGGCCCACGGCGAGGACATGAACCCCCTCACCGCGACCTACCTCAACCGCCTCTCCGACCTCCTGTTCATCCTGGCGAGGACGGCGAACAAGGCGACCGGGGACGTGCTGTGGGTGCCGGGTGGGGAGCGGTGAGGGGACGCCGGGCGTCCATCAGCGGGTACACAGGACGGATGGGCCCGGGTCACTGCACCAGGCCGATCACGACGGTGCCGGCCTGCCCCAGGTTCCGCCTCGCCCCGCCCGCCGTCCCCCTCATCGCCCGGCCCGCTCCTTCACGACGGTGCCCCGGTCCTCGCCCTTCGGCTTCGGCTCCTTCTTCGGCCAGATCGTGTACGTGAGGGCGATCAGACCGTGGATGCCCGCGACCCGGAGCGCGATCCACTGGAACGACCTCAGCGAATCGACGTTCCCGTCGTCGCCCACGTACCAGACGGCCAGCTGGAGCAGTGCCAGCGCCACCCCGGCCGCCACCACCGTCCGCGCCCACAGCTTCCCCTCGTACCGGGCACGGGCCAGGCCGTACTTCGGGGGTCCCACCGGCTTGGGGCCGCCGCCCAGGCGGTGCGCCGCCCAGGCGTCCAGTCGGCTGATCATGTAGTGGCCGTAGCCCACGGTGAAGCCGATGTAGAGGGCCGCGACCCCGTGTTCCCAGCTGGGCTCGGCGCCGTTCTTCAGGTCGATCGCCGTCACGACGAACAGCACCAGTTCCAGCACGGGCTCGCAGAGCAGCAGCACGGTGCTGGCCCTGCGCTTCTTCAGCAGGTAGCGGACGGCCAGGGCCAGCGCCAGCAGCACCCAGAAGCCGACCTCACAGGCGATGATCAACGCGACGATCACGACTCGCTCCTCTCGGTCACCCTTCCAGGCTCCCGGCCGCCGGCCCTCCGTGCGTCGTCTGCGGTGACGAAGTCGCCGTACATCGAAAGATGCAGTCCGGAACCGTTCGCGGGGATCAGGCGCCGGGGGCTCGTCGCGTGTTGGATGGGGGCATGGCCGTTCGACCGCACCGCCCGCACCCCACGGACGTGTACATCGCCACCGGCGGACTCCTCGGCGGTCTGCTGCTGTGGGGGCTGGGCCTCGACGTGCGCACCCCGCACGACGGGATCGTGATCCTGGAGGCCCACGGGTGGGTCCTGCCACCCCTCGCCGTGATGGCCGGCTGCGAGGCGCTGCGCCGGACCCTGCCGCGCACGGCCCTGCTGGTCGGCTGGGCCGCGCTGACGCTGGACACCATCACCCAGGGCAACCTGATCACGGTGCTGATGTTCACCGACCTGGTGTACGCCGCCGTGCTGTACGGCCCGGCCTCCACGGCCCGCCGGGTGCCCCCGATCTGCGGACTGGTGACCGTCGCCTTCACCGTGGTCCCGCTCACGGTCTTCCGGAAGCCGGACGCGCTGCTCATCGGGGTGGTGGTCGGCCTGGTCTCCCTCATGCCCGCCGCCACCGGCTGGATCGTCCGCAACCACCGCGACGCCGCCGAGGCCGCCGGGCTCCGCGCCGAACAGACCGCCCTGCTGGCGGAGATGGACCGCACCCAGGCCATCGTGTCCGAACGGGCGCGCATGGCACGGGAGTTGCACGACATGGTCGCCAACCATCTCTCGGCGATCGCCATCCACTCCACCGCCGCGCTCTCCCTCGACGACCCGGACACCTCCAAGCAGGCCCTCGGGGTCATCCGCGAGAACAGCGTCGAGGGCCTGGCCGAGATGCGCAGGCTGATCGGCATCCTGCGGGACGCGGGTGGCGACACCGAGCCGTCCGCCGCGCCCACGCTCGACGGGCTCGGCTCCCTCGTCGACGGCGCCCGCACCAACGGACTCGACGTCACCCTCGACGCCGACCACGGCGGCACCCTCCCCGCCCCCGTCGAACTGGCCGCGTACCGCATCGTCCAGGAAGCGCTGACCAACGCCCTCAAGCACGCCTCGCCCGGCCGGGTCACCGTCGCGCTGCGCCGGGCGGACGGCTCCCTCGGCATCGCCGTGACCAGCCCGTACGGCGCACGTGTCCATCCGAGCGCCCCCGGCTCCGGCGCCGGTCTGGTGGGGATGCGGGAGCGGGTCGCCCTGCTCGGCGGCACGTTCGACGCGGGCCCCGAGAGTGCGGCGCACGGCAAGATCTGGAGCGTCCGCGCCACCCTCCCCGTCACCGAAGGAGAACCCGCATGATCCGCGTGCTCGTTGCCGAGGACCAGTCCGCCGTACGGGCCGGGCTGGTCCTCATCCTGCGCAGCGCCCCGGACATCGAGGTGGTCGGTGAGGCGGCGGACGGTGAGCGGGCGGTGGCGCTCGCGCGGGAACTGCGGCCGGACCTGGTGCTGATGGACGTGCAGATGCCCCGCCTGGACGGGGTGTCGGCGACCCGCCAGGTCGTCGCCGAGGGCCTGGCCGACGTGCTGGTGCTCACCACGTTCGACCTCGACGAGTACGTCTTCGGGGCGCTGCGCGCCGGTGCCGCCGGGTTCCTGCTGAAGAACACCGAGGCGAGGGACCTCATCGAGGCGGTGCGCGCGGTGGGGCGCGGCGAGGGTCTGATCGCCCCGGCCGTCACCCGGCGGCTGATCGCCGAGTTCGCCGCCAGGCCCGTACGGGAGCCCACGGTCGATCCGGCCGTCCTGGACGCGCTGACCCGGCGCGAGCGGGAGGTGCTGGCCTGTCTGGGCGGGGGGCTGTCGAACGCGGAGATCGCCGGGCGGCTGGACATGGCCGAGGCGACGGTGAAGACGCACGTCAGCCGTCTGCTGGGGAAACTCGATCTGCGCAGCCGGGTGCAGGCCGCGGTGCTGGCGCAGGAGTTGGGGATCTGACCTCACCGGGTGTCGCGCAGGAGGGCACTGGTCCAGACCCATTGACCTATGGTCCAGACCTTTCTATTCTCGCCCCACTGCGCCACGTCATGCTCATGCTCATGAGCTCATGCTCAAGACACCCCACAAGGAGGCGCACATGCGCTTCAGGCAGCGAGCCATAGCGGGTCTCGCCACCCTTCTCCTCCCCCTCGCCGGACTGGTCGGCCTCGCCACCCCCGCGCAGGCGGCCACGGAAGCGACCGCCACCTACGCCAAGCCCCAGGACTGGGGCTCCGGCTTCGAAGGCAAGTGGACCGTCAAGAACACCGGGACGACCACGATCAGTTCCTGGACCGTCGAGTGGGACTTCCCCTCCGGTACGTCCGTGACCTCCGCCTGGGACGCGGACGTCACCTCCTCCGGCACCCACTGGACCGCCAAGAACAAGTCCTGGAACGGCAGCCTCGCCCCGGGCGCCTCCGTCTCCTTCGGTTTCAACGGGAGCGGCTCAGGCTCCCCTTCGAACTGCAAGCTGAACGGCGGAAGTTGTGACGGCGGCCCGTCCATTCCCGGTGACGCGGCCCCCTCCGCCCCCGGCACCCCGACCGCCTCGGACGTCACCAACACCTCGGTGAAGCTCAGCTGGCGCGCAGCCACCGACGACAAGGGCGTCAAGAACTACGACGTCCTGCGGGGCGGCACCAAGGTCGCCACCGTCACCGGCACCACCTACACCGACACCGGCCTGACCGCGGGCACCGACTACTCCTACACCGTCCAGGCCCGCGACACCGCCGACCAGACCGGTCCCCTCAGCGGCGCGGCGGCCGTACGGACCACGGGCGGCACGAACCCGAACCCCGGCGCGAAGATCAACCTCGGCTACTTCACCGAGTGGGGCGTCTACGGCCGCAACTACCACGTGAAGAACCTGGTGACCTCGGGCTCGGCCTCCAAGATCACCCACATCAACTACGCCTTCGGCAACGTCAAGAACGGCCAGTGCACGGTCGACGACACCTACGCCGCCTACGACAAGGCCTACACCGCCGACCAGTCCGTCAGCGGCACGGCCGACACCTGGGACCAGCCGCTGCGCGGCAACTTCAACCAGCTCCGCCAGCTGAAGGCGAAGTACCCGCACATCAAGGTGCTGTACTCCTTCGGCGGCTGGACCTACTCCGGCGGCTTCGGCCAGGCCGCGCAGAATGCGGCCGCCTTCGCCAAGTCCTGCAAGGCCGTCGTGGAGGACCCGCGGTGGGCCGACGTCTTCGACGGCATCGACATCGACTGGGAGTACCCGAACGCCTGCGGTCTGACGTGTGACACCAGCGGACCGGCGGCCTTCAAGAACCTGATGTCGGCCCTGCGCACCGAGTTCGGCTCGAACTACCTGGTCACCGCCGCGATCACCGCCGACGGCTCCTCCGGCGGCAAGATCGACGCGGCCGACTACGGCGGCGCCGCGACCCATCTGAACTGGTACAACGTGATGACGTACGACTACTTCGGCGCCTTCGACGCGGACGGCCCGACCGCCCCGCACTCGCCGCTGACCTCCTACGCCGGCATCCCGGCGGCGGGCTTCAACTCCGCCGACGCGATCGCCAAGCTGAAGTCGAAGGGCGTCCCCGGCTCGAAGCTGCTGCTCGGCATCGGCTTCTACGGACGCGGCTGGACCGGTGTCACCCAGTCCGCCCCCGGCGGTACGGCGACCGGCGCGGCACCCGGCACGTACGAGGCCGGCATCGAGGACTACAAGGTCCTGAAGAACTCCTGCCCCGCCAACGGGACGATCGCCGGCACGGCGTACGCGCACTGCGGCAACCAGTGGTGGTCCTACGACACCCCGGCCACGATCGGATCCAAGATGACCTGGGCCAAGAACCAGGGCCTGGGCGGCGCGTTCTTCTGGGAGTTCAGCGGCGACACGGGCAACGGAGAGCTGGTGAGCGCGATCAGCAACGGGCTCAAGTAGCCACTAGGAACGGCTAGGCCACATTGACGCGCTGACCGGGCGGAGCTGCCTCCAGCCACGCGAGGAACCCGGTCAGCGCGTCCTCGCTCATCGCCAGTTCGAGCCGGGCCCCGCGGTGCAGACACGCGAGGATCACGGCGTCGGAGAGGAGCGCCATCTCCTCCTCGCCCTCGGGGGTGCGGCGCCCGGCCACCTCGATCGCGGCACGCTCCAGGACGCGGCGGGGGCGGATGGAGTACGAGAAGACGCGGTACCACTCGATACGGTCGCCGTTGTAGCGGGCGACCCCGTAGCCCCAGCCCTTGCCGTTCTCGCCTTCCCCGGGTTTCTCGGGCGCGTTCCAGCGCAGGCTGCAGTCGAAGGTGCCGCCGGAGCGCTGGATGAGGCGCCGGCGCAGTCCGAAGACGAACAGCCCCACCACCACGAGAGCGATCACCGACCCGCACACAGCCAGAGCGAGGACCATCGACACCGACCTCCTCGTCTCTAGGTAATGCCACTGCTAGGTAATGGAACGTAAAAAACACCCACATTCGCCTCAGCCGCGGCCGGATCAGGATGAAGTCATCCAGACCCAGCCGCGGCTGAGGTACAGCATCACACGACGTGCGGGCTCAGTGCGCCGCCGCCGTGCGCAGTCGTACATCCGCGCGGCGCTCGGCGGCGGCGTCGCCGGCCGCCTTCGCCCGCTCCAGCTCCCGCTCCGCGCCCTGGACGTCGATCTCGTCGGCCAGCTCGGCGACCTCGGCCAGCAGGGACAGCTTGTTGTCCGCGAACGAGATGAAACCGCCGTGCACGGCGGCGACGACGGTGCCGCCCTCACTCGTACGGATGGTCACCGGGCCCGATTCCAGCACACCGAGCAGCGGCTGGTGACCGGGCATGACGCCGATGTCGCCGGACGTGGTACGGGCGACGACCAGGGTGGCCTGGCCCGACCAGACCTCTCGGTCGGCCGCGACCAGCGCGACGTGCAGCTCAGCAGCCAAGATGGCTCCTCGGGTCACCACCCGGCAGTTCCGCCGGGTGTTGGGTCGATTCTAGTGGGAGTACAGAGAAGGGCGGGACAGCACCCCAAGAGGTACGGTCTCGCCCCCTCTGCCACGAGTGCCTGACGTCAGCTGACGCCGAGCTCCTTCGCGTTCTTCTTGAGGTCCTCGATACCACCGCAGAGGAAGAACGCCTGCTCCGGGAAGTGGTCGTACTCACCGTCGATGATCGCGTTGAACGCGGTGATCGACTCGTCCAGCGGCACGTCCGACCCGTCGACGCCGGTGAACTGCTTGGCGACGTGGGTGTTCTGGGAGAGGAAGCGCTCCACACGACGGGCACGGTGGACGGTGAGCTTGTCCTCCTCGCCGAGCTCGTCGATACCGAGGATCGCGATGATGTCCTGGAGGTCCTTGTACTTCTGCAGGACCGTCTTGACGCGCATCGCGGTGTTGTAGTGGTCCGCCGCGATGTAGCGGGGGTCCAGGATGCGGGACGTGGAGTCCAGCGGGTCCACGGCCGGGTAGATGCCCTTCTCGGAGATCGGACGGGAGAGAACCGTCGTCGCGTCGAGGTGGGCGAAGGTGGTGGCCGGGGCCGGGTCGGTCAGGTCGTCCGCGGGGACGTAGATCGCCTGCATCGAGGTGATCGAGTGACCACGGGTCGAGGTGATGCGCTCCTGGAGGAGGCCCATCTCGTCGGCCAGGTTCGGCTGGTAGCCCACCGCGGAGGGCATACGGCCGAGCAGGGTCGACACCTCGGAACCGGCCTGGGTGAAGCGGAAGATGTTGTCGATGAAGAACAGCACGTCCTGCTTCTGCACATCGCGGAAGTACTCCGCCATGGTCAGACCGGCCAGCGCCACGCGCAGACGGGTGCCCGGGGGCTCGTCCATCTGACCGAAGACCAGGGCGGTCTTGTCGATGACGCCCGACTCCGCCATCTCCTCGATGAGGTCGTTGCCCTCACGGGTGCGCTCACCGACACCGGCGAACACGGAGACACCGTCGTGGTTGTTGGCGACGCGGTAGATCATCTCCTGGATGAGCACCGTCTTGCCGACGCCGGCACCGCCGAACAGGCCGATCTTTCCACCCTTGACGTACGGGGTGAGGAGGTCGATGACCTTGACGCCGGTCTCGAACATCTCGGTCTTCGACTCGAGCTCGTCGAAGTTCGGGGCCTTGCGGTGGATGCCCCAGCGCTCGCCCGTGTACTGCTCGTCGACGTTCAGCACCTCACCGAGGGTGTTGAACACCTTGCCCTTGGTGAAGTCGCCGACCGGCACCGTGATGGAGGCGCCGGTGTCGGTGACCGGGGCCTGGCGGACCAGACCGTCGGTGGGCTGCATGGAGATGGTGCGGACCAGGCCGTCACCCAGGTGCTGGGCGACCTCCAGGGTCAGCGTCTTCTTCGCGCCGTCCTGGGCCGGGTCGGCCACCTCGACGTGAAGGGCGTTGTAGATCTCCGGCATGGCGTCGACGGGGAATTCCACGTCGACGACCGGGCCGATGACCCGGGCGACGCGGCCCGTGGCAGCGGCCGTCTCAACTGTCGTCGTCATTACCTGTCACTCCCCGCGTTCGCGTCGGCGAGGGCTGCGGAGCCACCGACGATCTCGCTGATTTCCTGGGTGATTTCGGCCTGGCGGGCCGCGTTGGCAAGGCGGGAGAGCGTGTTGATCAGCTCGCCCGCGTTGTCGGTGGCCGACTTCATCGCGCGGCGGGTGGCGGCGTGCTTGGAAGCGGCCGACTGGAGCATCGCGTTGTAGATACGGCTCTCGACGTAGCGCGGCAGCAGGGCGTCGAGGACGTCCTCCGCCGACGGCTCGAAGTCGTACAGCGGAAGGATCTCGCCCTTCGTCGTCGACTCCTCGGCCACCTCGTCGAGGCTGAGCGGCAGCAGCCGGGCGTCGAGCGCCGACTGCGTCATCATCGAGACGAACTCGGTGAAGACGATGTGGAGCTCGTCCACGCCGCCGTCGGCCGTGTCCTTCTCGATGGCCTCGATGAGCGGACCCGCGACCTTCTTCGCGTCCGCGTAGGTGGGCTCGTCGGTGAAGCCCGACCACGACTCCACGACCTTGCGCTCGCGGAAGTTGTAGTGGGCCAGACCGCGGCGGCCGACGATGTACGTGTCGACCTCCTTGCCCTCCGCCTGGAGGCGCGCCGTCAGCTGCTCGGCGACCTTGATGGCGTTGGAGTTGAAGGCGCCGGCCAGTCCGCGGTCGCTCGTGAGGAGCAGCACCGCGGAACGGGTCGCCGTCTCCGCCTCCGTGGTCAGCGGGTGCTTGGTGTTCGAACCGGTACCGACCGCCGTGACCGCGCGGGTGAGCTCGGCCGCGTACGGCGCGGAGGCCGCCACCTTGCGCTGCGCCTTGACGACACGCGAGGCGGCGATCATCTCCATCGCCTTGGTGATCTTCTTGGTCGCGGTGACGGATCGGATGCGACGCTTGTAGACCCGGAGCTGGGCTCCCATGAGTCAGGTCCCTTCCTTACGTCACTTGGAGACGTTGACGGCCGGGGCGTCCTCGCCGAGCAGCTTGCCGTCCGAGGTCTCGAACTGCTTCTTGAACTCGGCGATCGCGTCGGCGACAGCGGTGAGGGTGTCGTCCGACATCTTGCCGCCCTCCTTGATGGAGGTCATGAGGCCCTGCTCCTTGCGGTGCAGGTACTCCAGCAGCTCCTTCTCGAAGCGGCGGACGTCGGAGACGGGGACGTCGTCCATCTTGCCGGTGGTACCGGCCCAGACGGAGACGACCTGGTCCTCGGTCGGCATCGGCTGGTACTGCGGCTGCTTCAGCAGCTCGACCAGACGCTGACCGCGCTCCAGCTGCGACTTCGACGCGGCGTCCAGGTCGGAACCGAAGGCGGCGAACGCCTCCAGCTCGCGGTACTGGGCGAGGTCGAGGCGCAGACGGCCGGAGACCTGCTTCATCGCCTTGTGCTGCGCGGAACCACCGACTCGGGAGACGGAGATACCGACGTTCAGCGCGGGGCGCTGACCGGCGTTGAAGAGGTCCGACTCCAGGAAGCACTGGCCGTCGGTGATGGAGATGACGTTGGTCGGGATGAACGCCGAGACGTCGTTGGCCTTCGTCTCGACGATCGGCAGACCGGTCATCGAGCCGGCGCCCAGGTCGTCGGAGAGCTTCGCGCAGCGCTCCAGCAGACGGGAGTGCAGGTAGAAGACGTCACCCGGGTAGGCCTCGCGGCCCGGCGGGCGGCGCAGCAGCAGCGACACGGCGCGGTAGGCGTCGGCCTGCTTCGAGAGGTCGTCGAAGATGATGAGGACGTGCTTGCCCTCGTACATCCACTGCTGACCGATGGCCGAACCGGTGTACGGCGCCAGGTACTTGAAGCCGGCCGGGTCGGACGCCGGGGCGGCGACGATGGTCGTGTACTCCAGTGCGCCGGCCTCTTCCAGGGCGCCACGCACGGAGGCGATGGTCGAGCCCTTCTGGCCGATGGCGACGTAGACGCAGCGGACCTGCTTGTTCACGTCACCGGAGCGCCAGTTGTCGCGCTGGTTGATGATCGTGTCGACGGCCAGGGCGGTCTTGCCCGTCTGGCGGTCGCCGATGATCAGCTGACGCTGGCCGCGGCCGACCGGGGTCATGGCGTCGACGGCCTTGTAGCCGGTCTCCATCGGCTCGTGCACCGACTTACGGGCCATGACGCCGGGAGCCTGCAGCTCCAGGGCACGGCGACCGGACGTCTCGATCTCGCCGAGGCCGTCGATCGGGTTGCCGAGCGGGTCGACGACGCGGCCGAGGTAGCCCTCGCCCACGGCGACCGACAGGACCTCACCGGTACGGCTGACCGGCTGGCCCTCCTCGATGCCGCTGAACTCACCGAGGACGATGGCGCCGATCTCGCGCTCTTCCAGGTTGAGCGCGAGGCCGAGGGTGCCGTCCTCGAACTTCAGCAGTTCGTTGGCCATGGCCGAGGGAAGACCCTCGACCTTCGCGATGCCGTCGCCGGCAAGCGTGACCGTACCGACCTCTTCGCGCGAGGCCGCGTCCGGCTGGTACGACTGGACGAAGTTCTCCAGCGCGTCCCGGATCTCCTCCGGCCGGATCGTGAGCTCCGCCATCTGGGTTCCCTGCTCTCCTTGTTGGGCCCGAAGTTTCACTTTGGGGGGATGGGGACTCCCCCCTGAAAGAGGTGAATCCTCTGCACGGCCCAACCGGGCCGCAGACATACGTACGTACTGCTATGAAGTTTGGTGCTAGCTCGCCAGGCGGCGGCCGGCGTCCTCGAGTCGGTCCGCGATCGAGCCGTTGATCAGCTCGTCGCCGACCAGGACCCTGATCCCGCCGAGGACCTCGGGGTCCACGTCCAGGTTGAGGTGCATGGCACGGCCGTAGAGCTTCGCCAGGGCGGCGCCGAGGCGTCGCTTCTGCGTGTCGCTCAGCGGGACCGCCGAGGTGACGACGGCGACCACGCGGTCACGGCGCCCGGCGGCGAGCTTGGACAGGGAGTCGAGTCCCGCTTCCAGGCTACGTCCACGCGGCGCTGCCACGAGTCGCGTCACCAGACGCTCGGTGGTGGCCTTGGCGCGGCCGCCGAGCAGGCTGCGCAGCAGCTCGCCCTTGGCGGAGGCACCGGCGGCCCGGTCGGTCAGCGCGGCCCGCAGCTCGGTGTTCGAGGCGACGATCCGGCCGAAGCGGAACAGCTCGTCCTCGACGTCGTCGAGCGAGCCGGACTGCTGCGCGGCGGTGAGGTCGGCGACGGAGGCCAGCTGCTCCAGCGCGTCCACCAGGTCGCGGGGCTGCGACCAGCGGGAACGCACCAGACCGGACACCAGGTCGGCCGTGGTCGTGCCGACCTGGCCGCCGAGGATGCGGCCGGCCAGCTCGGCCTTGGCCTCGCCCGCCTGCGCCGGGTCGGTGAGGACCCGGCGCAGCGAGACCTCACGGTCGAGCAGCGCGGTGACGGCGGCCAGCTCGTCGGCGAGCCGCGCCGCGTCGACGGACGTGGAGTCCGTCAGCGCGTCGAGACGCGTCCGTGCGGCGGCCAGGGCCTCGCGGCTCGCTCCGTTCATCGCGCGGCCTCGGCCTTCTCCTCGAGATCATCGAGGAAACGGTCGATGACGCGGCTCTGCCGGGCGTGGTCCTCCAGGGACTCGCCGACGAGCTTGCCGGCCAGGTCGGTGGCGAGCTTGCCCACGTCCTGACGCAGCGCCGAAGAGGCGGCCTTGCGGTCGGCCTCCAGCTGCGAGTGACCGGCGGCGATGATCTCCTCGCGCTGACGCTGGCCCTCGGCCCGCATCTCGGCGATGAGCGTGGCGCCCTGCTCCTGCGCCTCCTGGCGCAGCCGCGCGGCCTCGTGCCGGGCTTCGGCGAGCTGAGCCTTGTACTGCTCGAGCACGCTCTGGGCTTCGACCTTCATGGCCTCGGCCTCTTCGATACCGCCCTCGATCGCGTCGCGGCGCTCGTCCAGAACCTTGTTGATGTTCGGGAGCGCCTTCTTCCAGAAGAAGAAGAACACGATGGCGAAGGCGATGGCGCCCACGAGCAGCTCGGGGCCGGGCGGGATGAGCGGGTTCTGCTCTTCCCCGGCCGCCAGCTGTACCAGGTTGGCGATCACATCAGTGCCTCTCGTTGAAAGGTTCGCTCGTCAGGGCTCGATCATCCGTAGACGAACGGCATGACGATGCCGATGAGGGCGAGCGCCTCACAGAAGGCGAAGCCGAGGATCTGGTTGGCACGGATCAGGCCGGCGGCCTCGGGCTGACGGGCCAGGGCCTGGGTGCCGTTGCCGAAGATGATGCCGACGCCGACGCCGGGGCCGATGGCGGCGAGGCCGTAGCCGACAGCACCGATGTTGCCTTCGAGGGCGGCAAGGGTCTCCATGGCAGCCATGCTGATTCTTCCTTCTCTTTCATGGACCGGCGGGGGTTGGCCACCGGACGTTCTGGGGGCTTGTAAGGCGGCGGTGCTCAGTGGTGCTCGGCGAGCGCGCCCTGGATGTACGAGCAGGCGAGGAGCACGAAGACGTACGCCTGGACTGCCTGCACGAAGAGTTCGAAGAGGATCATGACGATGGTCATGATGAAGGAGACACCGGCCGCCGGGATCATCCAGCTGTTCAGCAGGTACCAGGAGGCGACGGTGAACATGACCAGCATCAGGTGGCCGGCGAACATGTTGGCGAACAGTCGCACCGCGTGCGTGAACGGTCGGACCAGCAGGTTCGAGAAGAACTCGATGACCACCACGAGGGGCAGGACCGGGCCGAGCGACTTGTCGTAGCCGGTGACGTTCTTGAAGAAGCCGACGAAGCCGTGCTTCTTGAAGGTCAGCGAGACCCAGACCACGTAGACGATCAGGGCGAGGACCATCGGGTAGGCGATGATCGACGACACCGGGAACTGGGCCAGCGGAATCACGGACCAGATGTTCATGAGCCAGATGAAGAAGAACAGCGAGACCATCAGCGGGACGTACTTCTCGCCCTCCTTCCGGCCCAGCGTCTCGTAGACGATGCCGCGGCGTACGAAGTCGTAGCCCGCCTCACCGATCATCTGCAGCTTGCCCGGCACCACCTTCGCCTTGCCGAAGGCGAGGGTGAAGAAGGTGATCACCAGGAGGGTGGTGACGAGGGCGAGCAGCATCACCTTGTTGAACTCGAACCCGCCGACCGTGGCGATCGGCTTGAAGAGGAACGAGTGCAGGCCCGGAGCCGGGAAGCCACAGCCGTTGTCGGACATGATCCGACAGCTCCAGTCAAAGGCGAGCTGGGTCTGGTCAGCACTCACCACGGGCTCCTTCGGCGTGACGCATGGGTACGGCAACCTCGTTGTGTCGGCGCGGCACGCAGCCGCGGGTCGGCACTGGACTGGTGTTACGGATGTGGGGGCGGCTGGGGGGCATCAAGCCTCGCGATTGAGCAGGCGTCAGCTCAGATGCCCGCGCCCGCGATGCCGCAGTTGGCACCGGACGATAGCAGGAGTTCGTACACGCCCTTATCCCGGCCCTACTCCTCACGACGAGTGCCCCGATTTTTCGGGCTTGTTGCCCGTGGACGCATCGGGTTCGACATAGAGGATCTTGGCCTTCATATGCGCGCGCGTCTGTGCCGCGATCCACACGAGCGTGGTGGCGACGAGCGTGAACGCGAAAGCCCTGGGGTGGAACAGCGTGGTGTTCTTGAACGCGGACAGGAAGATGAACAACAGCAGAATCTGTGCCGCGTAGAGCATCAGGCCCATCATCTGGAACAGATGAGGAAGCGATTTGGCGGTGCGCTGCAGAACGTAGAGCCCGATTCCCATGAAGAGGATCGTGATCACCGCCGCCACGACGGCACCGAGAGCCCCCTCACCTCCGACGACCACTCCGCTGATGACAGCGGCGATCGCGCCGGCGGCTGCCGTGGGTACGGCGGCCTGAAGGAGGGTCCGGACGTCATTGGAGGGCATGGCGGCAACTCCGCTTGCTAAGGGGGCAGGGTGTCGTCATGGACGAGCGTAGACCCCGGGGGCGAGCGGACATCTCACGCCAATGGACCGTCGCATTGCGGTCCTTCGACTCTGTCCCGGGTTCTCGTGAACCGTATCACAAACTATTTGATGAGGTCTTTACCTGAATGCTGTGCCAGGTGTCACACATGAGAGTGAACCTGCCCTTCTGTGCAAAAACCCGGCCGACTTGTCTGGTATAAGACCAGTTTGCACCTTCAGGCTCTTGCATGGCGTCGGCAAAGCGTTAGTCAGATTCTTACCTTGCCGTCAGCGCCATGCCCCGCCCCTGCGCCCGCACGACGGACGGCCGGAGGCCGTGTGCGGGG